>DAINRK010000017.1:0-13359 GCA_036741855.1 Anaerolineales bacterium | reverse complement strand
TGTTTGGGCCCTCAGTCTCTCCAGCGTGCGGAATACTCCGCAACCCCAGTTGTTTTGCCCGCTGAAACACACTTCTAAACGGTTCTGGAGGAGCGTCGATTTCATTACCTCCAAGTCCAATTCCAATCACACCGTATTCTAGTCCTTGAAGGGCGTAATCTAGAACAGTATTAGCTATGGTAGGATCAAAAATTCTAGGTTTGTGACCACGAAAATGTCGATTACGAGGAATGCCGAATATCCATTGCATCTCGACATCAAAATCATCCCGGGCTTTCTGATACCCTATAAGTAATCCATCCAGAACATCCTGAAGGTACAAATTCTTTTCCCATACATGAAGATGCTGGTAAATAGAAATGTACATTTCGCGATAACGGATGTTTTGATTCATCATATCTCGCCCACACTCGTACACGATAAGGGCGAAGTCTTCCGTAGAGCGAATCAATTGCATGCAAACACGATAATAAGAATGAAAGTCATCATAGCTCTTGAGGGAGATTGATTTTTGCATTGTTTCAACAATGTCAACAAACCCAAGATATGAGTATTTGTGAGCCAGCTTAAGAGTCGTTGTTGGAGCAATAACGCCTTCTAAATGAACATGCAGTTCAGCTTTAGGCAAAGTCGTTACAAGATTATCGAGTTTCATAAACTCTAGAACTACCTCCCAATCTTCCCCAAATGTGTCGCCTGAAACGAGTCGGGATATTTCAAGCCGTAGCCGAAGACGCGGTCGAAGCTGGAGTGGCCGAGCAGGAGAGTCCCTGCGAACATCAGCCAGGGAATGGAGAGTAGGTAGCCCCAGCCATAAAGCGCCACCGCAAGCCCTTTGTGGTGGATCAGATTGTAGGTCCAGGAGCCGACGCGTGGATTCGCCAGATATCCAATCATGCTTAGATCAGGAGAGAAAAACAAAAGCGTGTACCACCACCAGGAGTAGTCCAACTCCGAAAAAAGCAGGAGCGAAAGGCCGAAAAGGAACAATTCTTCAAGTTTGAGCAGGTTTTTCATCGTGCCTCCTGTAGGTGCATATCCTGTGGATAACTCGCGGTTTTCTGTGCATACGTAGTGAATAGCGGATTGGCAATCCGCCCTACGGTTGTTGATAACCCCTGATTTTCTGTGGATAACCCTGCTGGTACTGTGTATAAAACTCGTCCAACCCGGTGGAGAACTCGGGGATTTCGTTCCCTAAAGCTGTGGATAACTTGTGGATAGACAGCCATAAATTGTGGGAACGCTTGGCAGTCAAACCGGACTTTTCGACTGATTGCGGCTCGATGAGGTTTTCTCTCAGCCCGAACTTGCGCGCCACCTCCACCCCGAACTGGTATTTGCTCATCGCCTGCGCGCCAACGACGTGATACAGCCCGCTCAAATTTTTCTCAAGCATTTCGACGAGCGTGCGGCTAAGGTGATTGACCCACATTGGGCAGAAAATAACATCCGTAAAACCGTTAACATTTTTGCCTTCGCTTAGGTTCTTGACGAAGAACTCGCTAAGGCTCCTTTTTGCGCCCAAGGACCATCCATAGAAATTAACTCGTGCAATAATTGCTTGTGGGTTAACTTGTTGTACGGCACGTTCGCCATCGAGTTTGGTCCTTGAGTAAACACCTGGTGGACTTGGCTCGTCTTCTTCTGTATAGATGCCCCCTTTTGTGCCGTCAAAGACTGAATCTGTTGAAAGATGCACAAAGGGAATATTTCGCTTTGCGCAGGCAATTGCCAATTCTCCCGGTAGGTCTGTGTTAAGTATTCTTGCCTGTAACGGGTCTTCTTCGCATTTTTCAAGGTTCGCTAACGCGGCGCAATTAATAAACCAATCAGGATTTATTGAATCGACAATAGAGTTTAGTTCATCCATATTGAGAATATCCGCTTTGAGTACCTGAAATGGAGCGGATTTCAACTTGCCGCGGTCAATACCAATGACATCATGCTCGCGCATGGTTTCCAATGCGAGGTTGATTCCGAGCAGTCCACTTGCGCCAGTGATCAATAATCTCATATGCTCAAGCCGCCATCCTCGGCGGCCAGGACGCCGCCGAGAGCGATACTATCCTTCCAGTTTCCCATCCGCAAATAATTGTTCAAACGGCGCGACAAATTCCTTGATGCCCTCCACATCGAGCCACTCATTGTTGTTGTCACTAGAATATTGATAACCGTCTGGAAGTGCTCCGCCTTTATCCTTCCATGAGTACCCAAACCATATTGCTTCAGCGGGCTGAATGACATACATCCTTTCCAGCTCAACCGTATGGCGCGCCTCGTCGTGAGAGATCAGTACCTCATGTACTTTTTCACCGGGACGGATGCCGATAATATCCAGCTTTGCTTCGGGCGCAATTGCCCGGGCAAGGTCAACGACTTTTGTGCTGGGGATCTTCGGCACAAAGACCTCTCCTCCTTCCATTTGTTCGATGCAATTCATTACAAAACGCACGCCTTGCTCAAGCGAAAGCCAGAAGCGTGTCATGCGGTCATCTGTGATC
Organism: Anaerolineales bacterium; assembly: GCA_036741855.1. Classification (GTDB taxonomy): domain Bacteria; phylum Chloroflexota; class Anaerolineae; order Anaerolineales; family Villigracilaceae; genus Defluviilinea. The sequence continues at coordinate 10,855 of DAINRK010000017.1, read as the reverse complement.
GTGACCTTTCCACTCGCGCGCTGCTTAAGGAACAAGGGAACAACCGAGCCGCGACTCCCAACCACGTTCCCATACCGGACGCACGAATAACGGGTGGCTGTCCCTGCGGCATACGCGTTACTTTGAACCGTTAACTTCTCTGCTGCGAGCTTGGTCGCGCCATATAAATTTACGGGACTGACGGCCTTATCAGTACTCACCATCATGACTTTCTTCACACCTGCATCGAGCGCGGCTTCCACAACGTTTGCTGTCCCCATGATGTTAGTCTTGATGGCTTCCATAGGGTTGTATTCACAGGTGGGCACCTGCTTCAACGCCGCGGCATGGACGACAATGTCTACCCTATGCATGGCGCGATTGAGTCGCTCTCGGTCGCGAACATCGCCGATGAAATATCGCAGTGAAGGATGGTCAAATCCGTGCATCTTCATTTCATGCTGCTTCAACTCATCACGACTGAAGATGATAATTTTCCTGGGTTGCTTTTCTTCTAAAAGCATCCTGGTAAATTTCTTTCCGAACGAACCCGTGCCACCTGTAATAAGTACGACTTTGTCTTTCCAATCCATGATTACCTCTTTTATCTGACGGTGGTTGAGACGCAAGTAGTCGAAACCACATTATCGAATTACATTTTTACATGTGATTAGTGGTCTCGATACGCCTTCGGCTACTCGACCACCGAAGATTATTTGTTATTTTACGGCTTCAAACAAACCAGAATCTTTTCGGATAAAGATACCGCGTTTTTCTTTTAATTCCTGTCCAAGCTCACTCTCAAGTTTTGCCAATTCCTCTTCTAATAATTCTGCGGCATGGCTAGTCGAGAGGATAAACGCAATAATGGGTTTGACTTCTGTCACCTGCAAACTGTCCTGATAACGGGATAGCGTCACTTGTAGGAAAAATTGCTTCAACTGTTCGAGACCGTTTTCCAGTGTGAACGGACTGCCAAATGAAGTAAAGTCCGTCCCAGGGTTTACCCGTCGAATCCAATCCGCGATCTCCTTCAAGTGATTTTGCCCAATGGTTGTAGCGAATAGATGACCATCGGATTTTAATACTCGTCTGATCTCTGTAATTGCTTTTTGTCTATCAGGGACATGATACAACATGTGATTCGCGACAACCGCGTCAAAGGTTTCATCTTCAAATGGAATGGACTGAGCGTCGATTTCCTTGAATTGGAACGTGCGTCCAGTGACAACCAGATTTCTCCAGGCGGCATCCAGCATTCCAGAGGAAAGATCGCTAAGGGTGATGCTCCATCCAGCGGGAATGCGGCTTATATTTTCCTTCCACAAATATGCAGGACCGCATCCAAGTTCCAAAATCCTTGCGTCGGTGGGCAACTTCAACAGAGTGTTAAAGACCCAATTAAACCAGCCGTATGAATTCGTACTGAAACGTTTGTGGATGTCCACGCGCGCATCAAGGTTGGTTGAGTCTTTGTACTGATCAGTCTTCAGATATTGCTGATCTGTAAATCTGGACACAATCTCCAATCTCCAGTCTCTATTTATTGATCACAATCAACGGATATTGCCCATTCTCGCCAAAGAAACGCGGAAAGCGTTCTTCGAGCCAAAAGACCAATTGTAAATATGCTTTTCCGCCAAGCTGCGGACGTACGAACCAGCGCATGAAACGCGGACTCAAACTGCGCCACGGATAAATCTCAAACCTTACTGCGTCTTTCAATTCATTTTTCAGCCAATGCGGTGTCATCTTTTCGACAAATGTCCCAGCCTGATCTTCCTCTGCACTCCAGTTCTTTTTCTTTTTTGAAGAGCGTCCACTGAAAAAACGGGCAAGTCCAATGAATGGTTCGGCCATTCGCATTAAAAGCGGATTATGCCAGCCATTGACAACTACAGCGGTTCTGCCTGTCTTTAAAACACGATTCAACTCAAGGTATGCATGTTTGTGCTCGCCGAGTGGTAAATGATGGATCGTATGCATGGACACAACACCATCAAACGCATCTGGCTTGAAAGGTAGATTGGCAATATCGGCAACGACAAACAGGCCTTTATTGCCGAGCCTGTTACGAGCTTCTTTCAAAGCAGTAATAGAGATATCTGCACACAGACGATAACGATAGCCTTCAGAATATGCCAGATACGCCGGCCATTGCACAGGACCAGACCCAGCGTCGAGCAAGATGTCACCTTGCGGAGAAAGATGCCTTTTCACACGCATGTGACATTTGTGGATATATTCGCGCGAGACGAGTCGCAGGTCTTCGTACCGGGCATTCTGATACAGCCCCTCGCCAACCTGCGACCAGCCAATCTGATCATAAAATTCGCGCACTTGTTGTTTGGTGTTTTCCATAAATTCCTCGTAGGAATGGGCGGCTGCCCATCCCTACATATCATTCCACTTAATCGGCTCCCCAGCCAGATAAGCAAACGTCCTTCCGAATTCCTTTTGGCCTTCTTCCGACAACACGCGGCCCATCTGATATATTTCCATATCTTTCCAAAAATGCATCAGCCGCCACGGGAATGTCAGCGGGTATTCAAAGAAGAAGCGATACGCATATTCCCAGGCAGTTTCAATCTGTGTCTCAATCAAACTTTCCTTACTCTTCAACGCGCTGTCGATCATCGCGTAATATTCGTCCCAACTCATCGGGTCGAGGGTAAAGCCGCGCTTGCGGTAATGAGTCTCGCCGCAAACGATCACGGGAATTCCATTCATCGCCATCTCAAGTCCAGTTGTTGTCGTATACACCAGCCCTAAATCCGCCATCTCCATCACATCGTATGTGTTGATCTTTTCCAACGGGCCGATCAGATGAATATTTTCGGGGATGTCCGCCAACGCGCCTTTCACTACATCCGCCATGGATGGCCCATGCGTGAGTCGCTCGCCAGGGTGAATGCGGATCACCAACTGGACCTCGGGCCTGTTTGCAAAAACTTTGACCGTTTTCTCGATCCAATCCGCCATGCTGCGCGCAAAGACGTTTCTTCCCAACGTGAGGCTGTCACCCAGGACATTGGTCGCCAGTAAAGCGACGGGGCGCTCTTTATCCAGTTTCAATTCCTCGCGAAGTTTCTCTCCACCTTTGGATTCCACATCCTGCCACCTGCGGACAGATTTACCAAATGACCGGCCACCCATCCGTGCGGATTCAAGCTCTTCGATCAGAGCGCGTTCCTCTTTGGATAATTTCCACCCGCCATTTGCCTTCCATAAGGAGTCCGTGTTTTGGCGCATCACTTCATCGTCCTGCGCAATCCAAACTTGTTCGCGCTGGTCGTTGAATTCGTATGTGACTGTTCGCAGATTCAGATGACGCGCCACATGATAGACCGCGCCCAGTTCGGTAATCGTCCCGTTGGGGATAAGGACTGTATCAGGATTAAGTTCCCGCATGAGGGAGAACGCGGCGCGCGCGGCGAAATCATTGCGTTGAAGGCGCAGCTTGTAGATCGCGGAGTTTTTATCCACATCCTCGATCTGGTCCGTATATTGCGAGTCGTAGACAGAGACCAGCGAAATGTCTTCGATAAGAGTCGCTGGTAAAACGGGAGCAGGTTGAACGTCGAGAAGAGAAGCGGAATGAATAATTCCATTTAACGGAGCCAGTACGCGTCGTGTGTATAAATCCTGCCGGCGAAGATCAAACTTGTTGATATCCTTCCGCCAGTCATGATACGGAAGATATGCAATTGTTACTTCGTGACCCAGGCCACGCAAAGCAAGACCTACGATGGCAGCTTGTTCGATCCAATAATGGAGTGTGGCAAAGAGCAGAAGTTTTTTTCCGGGTTTTGCGTTTTCAATAAAAGGACGCGCCTGTTCGACCGCGGCAGGTAAATGATTTGCAAGTTGTTCAAGGTTATAGCGCGTGCGCGGACGACCTTTACGAATTGAATCGTAGAGATCGACCGTAAAAGGAATTTCACCAAGAAGATTTTTCAGCGCAAGCGACATGTGGTTAATCCAGTTTTTCGATCTTCCAATCCAAGCGCGGGCGGATCGGACCCTGACGGATTTCGGGCCACTGTGTGCCGGGCGCGCCAGAGATATCCACACTGAATGACAACGCGTTTTCATCCATGAAGTAACGCTTCACGCCGAAGGAGCTGGCATTCACACCCAGCGAATAACGACCCTCGTTAAAAAAGTCCGCGGGGATGCTACAACGGCTGATGTATCGCCCTGCCGAACGAGCACCAAATTGGTCGTATTGTTTTGCATCGTCGGTATCGAACGCGGTGAACACATATTCACCGCGCATCGTGCTGAGATACATGCCCACGCGCAGACCCGTGACCGGTGCATCGAGCTGATATTCCCACTCGACCGTGACAGGTTCAGTGGATCGTACAGTATCTACAACCTTCCCGCTTCGATCTTTGACCCGAATTGCCACAGGTCGAAAGGGCGCGCTTGCGACTGGAATATCTTCCGTATCCCATATGCGTTCACCTGATTCCGCCTGCCCTGAGGCGAGATAATAATCAACCGCTTCGGGCGTGGGCGCGCGTTTGATAAGTTGCCCTTTTTTCAAAACAATTGCTTCTTGCGTTAATCGCAAAATCGCGGACATGTTGTGACTCACAAAGAGGACAGTGCGTCCCTGCTGCGCGACGTCGTTCATTTTGCCGAGGCATTTGCGCTGGAACTCCGCATCGCCCACTGCGAGAACCTCATCCACAACGAGGATTTCAGGCTCTAGATGTGCAGCGACCGCGAACGCGAGTCGTAGATACATACCTGATGAATAACGCTTCACGGGTGTATCAATGAATTGACTGACTTCAGAGAATTCGACCATTTCATCGAATTTCTTTTCGATCTCTGCACGTTTCATTCCCAGGATTGCGCCGTTCATATAAATATTCTCGCGGCCGGTGAGCTCAGGATGAAAGCCTGTACCAACCTCAAGCAATGAGCCGACACGCCCCCGAACGGACACTGTACCTTTGGTCGGCTCTGTCACACGAGAGAGAACTTTGAGCAGGGTACTTTTGCCCGCGCCGTTACGCCCGACAATGCCGAGCACTTTCCCCTCTTCTAGATCAAAGGAAACATCATTCAAGGCCCAGATAAAATTATTGTTTTTCGCCGATGAACCATTATTGGAATTACCAGCAAGCGATTTAGCAAACCGGATTGGTACTTTAAGTGAATCAACAAACACATCGCGCAGCATTCCATAACGGAATTTGCCTTGTGCCGCGCCGATGCGATATCTTTTACTTAAGTTGTTTACACTGATTGCAGTTGTCATGATTAGATAGTGTCTGCAAATGTCTTTTCCATATTGCGGAAGTAGAACAATCCACTAATTAGGATGAGGACGGAAATCCCAACAGACACCCATAGTCCGGCATCGGGACCATTACCAATTCCAAGCAAAGCCCAGCGGAATCCATTGACTACACCTGCCATGGGATTTAATGAATATACGAGCTGCCAATTCTCTGAAATCGCTTTGGCTGAATAAGCCACTGGAGTTGCAAAAAACCAAAATTGGGTAAGAAAGGGAAGCACGTAATTAACATCGCGATACTTGACGTTAATGGCAGATAGCCATAAAGCGACACCTAACGCAGTGATAATTGCTAAAAGCAGGAAGAGTGGCAAAACCCACAAGAGATCCCACGCAGGTGCTACCTGATAATAGAACATCAAACCGACCAAAATCACAGAGGCAATCGCGAAATCCACAAGCCCTGCCAATACAGAGGATAATGGCAGGATCAACTTGGGAAAATATACTTTTGTGATCATGTTGTGGTTTGACGTCAGCGAACGGCTTCCCTGATTCAGCGCGGTGACAAACAACCCCCACGGGAGCAGAGCTGTATACGAAAAAATAGGATAAGGCACATTATCGGTTGGTAACTTGGCCACTCGATCAAATAAGAAATAAAGAGCAATCATAGTAAGCACTGGTTGCAGGATCGCCCAGGCCGCGCCGAGTATCGTCTGCTTGTAACGGACTTTGATATCGCGCCAGACCATGAAGAAAACCAGTTCACGATATAGCCACAAGTCACGCAGGTTCAGCGCGGTGAAACCTGTGGAAGGCTTGATATAAATTGTTGTTGGTTCGTGCTTGGTGAGTTCGGTCATGTTTACGGCCTGCGGACTTTAGTCCGCTTTTTAATAAGTTGCGGACTGAAGTCCGCATACCATTGATTACTATTTGATCTTTTCTCTATTCTCTCTAAACCACTCAATCGTCCGCCGCATCCCTTCCTCAAAAGGTACCTGCGCGCTCCAACCGAAATATTCTTTCGCACGTGAGACGTCAAGTCCGCGGCGGGGTTGACCGTTTGGTTTATCCGTCTGCCAGACGAGTTCGCCTTCAAAGCCGGTCATCTTTACGATCATTTCAGACAGATCTTTAATGGAAATTTCATGGCCAGAGCCGAGATTAACTGGCTGGTCTCCATTGTATTTTTCTGCGGCAGTCACAATGGCATCGGCTGCATCTTCCACGTAGAGGAATTCACGGGTTGGGGAACCATCGCCCCAAATCGACAATTCCTTATCACCCCGTTCGCCTGCTTCAACTGACTTGCGGATCAATGCAGGAATAACGTGCGAGGTTTCAAGGTTAAAGTTATCACGCGGACCAAAGAGATTCACAGGCATAAGATAAATCGAGTTATATCCATATTGCTGACGATATGCTTGAGATTGAACGAGTAACATCTTCTTCGCCAAACCATAAGGAGCATTTGTCTCTTCTGGATAACCATCCCACAAATCTTCTTCCTTGAATGGTACTGGTGTGAATTTTGGATATGAGCAAACAGAGCCTACAGCAACAAACTTTTCCACACTCTGTTCCCACGCCTGATGCAACAAAGGAACACCCATCATCAAATTATGATAAAAGAACTCTGCAGGCCGGGCGCGGTTTGCACCAATGCCGCCTGCCAATGCTGCCAAATGAATAATCATATTGGCACGATAATCGCTCAGCATCTCTGCAATGCCATCCGGCTGACGCAAATCATATTTTGAACTGCGTGGGACAAAAATGTCTGCTGTGCCGCGTTGCTTTAATTTTTCAACAACGAACGAACCCAGGAAACCTGAGCCTCCTGTAACGATGACACATTTATCCTGCCAGAAGTTTTCAGACACTTTTGCTCCTTTACAAACCTGCGCTTCGCGCTGTACTCATTCCGCTCAGCGCGATGAAATTATTGCACGATGAATTGCGCGTTCCTGTATTTTTCATCCGTTGGATTTCGGATAATGCCGGTTTTTAAGGCAAACAGTAATCCGCGAATGCCGTCATCAACATCGAGCGTGGTATCAAAACCTAATACAGTCTTGATCTTTGCAAATGAAACGGTGATATCGCGCATATCACCACCAAAGGTCAGATCTTTATATTCCACTACTGTCTCAGGCATGCGCTTGAGGACCAGCCTCACAATATCATCCTTTGAATAATTTCCAATATCCGTGCCAAGGTTGAATACTTCGCCGCGAATTTTTGCCCGCTCGGCTTCAAGCCCCATGATCACACCACGTACCACATCCTGAATATGCACAAACGAGCGCGAATATCCGCGCTGATAAATGATCAGAAAACGCTTTGTGAATGCCTCCAGCACAAACTGGTTCACGATCAGGTCAAAGCGCGTACGCGGAGACATCCCGTAAAGGGTGGCGAATCGGAACAACAACGGGGTACAGGCCCCATCCTTTTGTGCGAGCAGGAATTCCTCCGCAGCGATCTTCGTCTCAGCGTATAACGATTGTGGATTCAAAGGAGATTCTTCTGTGACTGGCTTGCCATCGGGTGAGAGACCATAGTTGCTGTACGTGGATGCAAACACGAATCGTTCCACGCCCAAATCTGATGCCTGCTCGAATGCCCTTTTTGTGGCTTCGACGTTGTATCGCCACGCAACCTGCCTCCCAACAGCCTGACACGCAGGGAATCCCACTATCGCTGCAAGATGGACGATTGCATCCGGCTTCTGCCAGTTGTCCTTGAGCGAATCCTTGATGGCGCGGGGTTCAGTCACATCTGCTTTGACAAAATGGAAATTGGGATGATGCAAAAATGGGATCAGCGATTCGCCACCGAAGAGAAGAGAGTCGAGGACAGTGACACGATAGTTAGCACGCAGCAATTCCGAGGTCAGGAAGGAGCCGATATAGCCCGCGCCTCCGGTAATCAAAACATGGCGGTCACTCATGAAGGCTTCTCCATTTGCAATATCACTTTTGATCCTTCCACTTGAAGAGCAGGCACACTTTTATCGGTGACGACTTTAATGCCATGTTCCAGGCAGGTCAATTGGCAAATATCGGCTACGTCACCTTTGCCGACGATACGGAGACGGTCATAACCAGCATCTTGAACTTGTGAAATATATTCCCTCACACGCTGACGGGTTTTGCGATATAAGGAAAAAGACTTTTCAACATAATCCACAGCCAGGCGGGCACGCAGGGCAATCCCTTCAGGCGTGATGATATAACGCAGTTTCTTGCGTTCAGCTCGTTTGACCTTTACATAGCCTTTGGCGATCAGACGCTTAAGATGCCAGTTCACTGTTCCGACAGCCACACCCAGTTGGGTAGCCAGCGTGGATTGATTTACATCCGGGTCTTTTTCGATCTTTTCGAGCAGGGTAAGTTCGCGTTCTTCGTTTGGTGTTTCCATGAAAATACTATAGCAAATCCAAAATTCAGTGACTGAATTATAACCCTGTTCAAGAGTTGGTCAAGACCAGTTCATATTACGCTTTGCAAGTTATTTGGTTTATCATAGAATCAAACTTACTGAGAAAGTCGTATCTTCCATAATTTGAAATTCGAACAACTGACCGGCTGGTTTTCGACCTCAATCAAGGGTGGTGTACTTGCTGCACTTCCACCGCTTTTCATCGCACTGGCGGTCAATATCCTGATTCTTGTTATTCCCCCTCCTGTACTGATAACTCGTTCTTTATTTAATTTTCGTTTGGATGTGGCATTTCTATTAGTTGTTTTTCTCGGATTGGTCTTCAGCCAAAAAGGCACGATATGGGACACTATCAGTCTGACTCTCACTTTGGTCCTATTCAGTCTCCCGCTCATCTACAAATGGCAGACCGCTGGGTTTTATGGATACTTGATCGGAGGTTTATTGCCCTGGTCAGATGCAGCGGGTTATTATTCCGGGGCACAACATTTGATATACGATGGTTATCTCACATCCTGGGCGACACGCCGTCCTCTTTTTGGCGGGTTTCTGGCTGTGCTTCTCTCAGTTACCGGCAATAATTTACAGGTAACCCTTGCTATTCTGGCGATAATTAATGGGCTGGCAGTTTTTCTCGCCTCGCGCGAAATTCAGAAAGCCTATGGTCCATGGATCGCTGCCACCTTTCTGGCGATTTGTTATTGGTACTATTGCGCTCACGCGGGAATTACAGCCAGTGAACAATTGGGGTTGTGCCTTGGTGCTTTGGGATTAGCATTTTTCATTCATGGATCACAAAATGAATCGATAAGAAAAATTTCCTTTGGACTAGTTCTATTAACAGTTGCACTCAATGCACGGGCAGGGGCATTTTTTATTTTACCGATGATCATTTTGTGGCTTGGAATTACTTATCACAAGCAAATGGGATGGTGGAAACCAATTGCCATTGCTTTTGTCAGTGTGGGATTGGGAATGTTTTTGAATCTTGTCATGGTAAAAACAATCGGTTCACCAAACCCCGTTCTCTTTTCCAACTACTCTTACACACTTTATGGTCTGGCTTCCGGTAATGCAGGATGGTCTCAAGTCATTCGAGATTATCCAGATGTAAAAGAACAAGAAGTCTTTGAACTTGCGTTAGAGAAGATAAAGAATAATCCCTCCTTATTTATAATCGGGATCCTGCGCTCTTACCGGGATTATTTCACGACAAGTTACGGTCCATTCAGTTTTTTAGGGATCGTCAATGACAGAAGAAATGTGGGGAATCTACTTTTAATGGGATTGACTTGCGTAGGCCTGGCAATAGCGTTTAAGAGACATAAACAAGGACAATATAGCCTCCTACTGGCAGTATTTTTAGGCATTTTGCTTTCAGTTGGCCTGATCCCGCCCCGGGATGCCGACTTTATGCGGATTTACGCTGCCACAATCCCGTTTACAGCATATATTGCTTCGGTGGGTCTCAGCATTCTTGAACAGCCATTAATAAAGGTCGGACTTCCTGCAGACATGTCCGCTAATGAACAGACCAGTTCAAATCTTTTATTGCCTTTTAGCGTTATCCTTATCGTCACTTGTTTCATAGGACCCCTGATCTTAAAGATATCTACACATCCTCAGATGGCCAGTGCCTCTGCTTCTTGTTCGCCAGCAGACGACGGAATAGGATTTATTGTCGGCAACGGGTCAAGTATCAACCTGGCAAGTGACGACAGCTTGAGCGAATCATATTTGCCCAATATACGCTTCACAGATTTTAGAAGTGGTACTGCCGCCGGACCCTATTTTTATCCAAACCTGATGGAAATGCTTCTCGGGCTTGAGCCAGGTCAGATAATAAGCGTGGGGATGTATCAAAAGAACACTAACTTAATAGAAAGCGGTTATCTCGTTACGAATAGAGAATTAAAATCTGGCGCTTATCGGATTTGTGCCACAGCATCTCAGGAGGCGGAACTGAATGGTTTCTTTTTTTATGATTCGCCTGAAGGGACCGGAGCAGGTCGGAAATCCGAATCGTTGCTCCATCAAAACCCGGTGCTGGCGTCCGGGATCAGAAACTCATACGGACTCAGCATCTTGTTGATCTATGTTTTTGCATCATTAAGTTATTTTAGAGGCTGGTCAACGCCACCAGCCCAACGATTGTTTCTCTTAGAAAGC
>DAINRK010000016.1:0-20129 GCA_036741855.1 Anaerolineales bacterium | reverse complement strand
CTACGCTCGTAGATTTCCGAGGGTCGAGTCTTTCGGACGCGGGTTCAATTCCCGCCATCTCCACCTTGAGATTGCCCAGTAGGTTGACTGCTGGGCAATTCATTTAACTCTTGACAACTATATCCGTCGCGGATATAGTGTGCATATGACTGCCACGAATTCCATCCCACCACTTACACCCGCTGTGTTTCATATTCTTCTTGCGCTCTCAAGCGGAGAACGTCATGGTTACGGTATTATGAAACAGGTTGAGGCAGACTCACAGGGAAAGGTAACGATGGGTCCGGGCACACTGTATGGTTCGCTCAAGCGCATGCTCGATGCCGGATTAGTAAGAGAAAGTGATAAGCGCGTTGACCCTGAAATGGATGATGAGCGGCGTATCTACTATCAGCTTACGGGCGCAGGGGCTGAGGCGCTGGCAGCAGAACTTGAGCGCTATAAGCGCATTGTCACGATCGCTCAACAGCGTAAACTATTCCCAAAAACGTTTGCATATGATGTATGAACAGGAAATAGTTCATAGCCTCTACAAGAAACTCCTTACGCTTTATCCGCAAACTTTTAAGGAGCAACTTGGAGAGTCTATGGAACGGACCTTCCAAGATCTTTGCAATGAAAAACGGCTAACGAAAAAAGAATTGTTGGGCTTTGTACTCTGGACGTTCATCGAAACTGCCATAGGAATTTTTAAAGAGCATCTACTGCTTATTTCTTCAGGAGATATTATGCAAACCATACTTAAGACCCTCGGATCATCGGCACTTATTAGTTTGCTCCTCATCCTTCCGTTCATGTTCATGGAAGTCTTCAACCGGCGGCATCTCAATGAAGATTTCCCTTCCATGCTGTTTTTCGTCATGTGGCTCAACCTGTTCGCCATCAGCGCGATCCTGCTGCCGATCATGCGAGCCAGGCGGACAGATAACCATGACATGGCGAATCCCATTCCTGCGCAAAAAAATACTCTCCTCACAAACCCCAAGTCGGCCGCAATGATTAGCGTTGCCCTGTTCCTGGCCCCTGGCATACTTCCGTTGCTGAATTCCGTTGGTTGGCTGTCAGTGGATCGTCTGTTCAACGGACCGAACCCTGAAGTGGCTTATCTCCCCGGTCAAATCCTCTCCCTAAGTCTCATCCTGTTCCCGGTGGCGGCAGGGATCATTGCCGGTGGGCCGATCGTCCGGACGTTGCGGGCTGGAGGCAGCCTGTTTGCACATCCCATCCATCTGATCATTGTTGCCATAATTTCGTTCCTCTTTGCAGCAGGCCTCGTCAGCCTGATCATTGACCAATGGCCCTGTTTTATGGGTGTACCAAACTGCGACTAAAAAGAAAGCATTTTTCCAAGACCTTTTCCTGTGTATGACCAGAACACAGTTCATGCTCTTTACAAGAAACTCCTCAGCCTCTATCCACGAGGGTTCAGGGAACGACTTGGAGAGTCCATGCAGCAAACGTTCAATGACCTCTACAAAGAACGCCAGGCAGAGAGTGCATGGTTTGGTTTTATTATGTGGACTTTCGCCGAAACTGGCATAGGAATCTTCAGGGAACACATCCTGTTGATCACGAAAGGAGCAACGATGAAAACCATAATTTCAAACCCTAGATTGGCCCCAGTCATTAGTTTTATCTTCTGTGTGCTTCCGTTTATGGTCCTCGAATGGGCAACCAGATCAGATGCTCCCAGGTCCGATGCCTCCCTCATGTTATGGATCGTTATGTGGTTCCTGTCAGCGGTATTCATTGCTATCCTCATGCCGATCGTACGAAGCCTTCGGCAAGCGGGAAACAGTATCCTGGCAAATCCTGTTTCTTTGCTGCTAAGAGTTGGTTTTTTGGTTCTCCTTGCATGGAACTGGGGAGCCCTCGTGATTGACCAAATGCCATGTTTTCTTGGTGGTAGCGGTTGCTAAGTGAGTGATAACCAAATATGGTGTATGACCAGAACATAGTTCATGCTCTTTACAAGAAACTCCTTGGACTCTATCCACGAGAGTTCAGGGAGCGGCTGGGTGATTCCATGCAACAGACGTTCAACGATCTCTGCAGGGAACGACTGTCACAGCCAGGCTGGTTCAGTTTTTTTCTATGGGTGTTCGTCGACACAACCGTAGGAATCGTTAGGGAACATGTGCTGTCAATTGCACAAGGAGCCTCGATGAAAAACACACTTACATACCCCAGGTCTGCCGCGCTTATCAGCGCCATCCTGTTGGTGGTGGCATTTATCGTCGCGCCGTTGATCTACTTTACGGGAAACCTGCGCGACACCCTCGGGCCGTTGTCCTATGATGTGGCCGATTTCCTATATGGCCCGGTGTGGGCTGCCAGCATGGTCAGTATTGTCTTCATGCTTCGTGAACGCATCGGCGAGCGAGCGCCGCGCCGCATGTCACTGGCGCTGCTGGCGGCTGTCCTTGCAGCAGGGCTAACAGTAGCTGTCGCTTTTATAAGATCTGCCAATCGCCATTATCATCTAATTCACCCCGAACTGCATCTGGAGAATTCGTCGGATGTCCTCATAGTGTGGACCACTCTTGTGGCGGGCCTGACGAACGCATCATGGCATTTCTTGGGGTGGGCGCTGGTGCTAATCGGATCAGCAGGTTGGACTTCGCGCTACCTTCCCTGGCTCTTGAGCGTGCTGTATTTAGTGGCAGGAGTTATATCGCTGTTCGTCTATCTGCTGCCAGGCAATGAGGCGAATGCCGTGTTGTTGAGCGTAGTTGTGATTATCTGGCAAGGGATCCTGCTTTGGAAAGCCAAGCCGGGAGAAACAGAAGTGCCTGAAATAACCTCAAGCCAGTCTGATCGAACCTGAGTCTTGCACGTTCAGCGTTCGTCAGCCGCTCATGCTCGCCCGTGACTAACTATGGCTTATGGCCAGAACACAGTTCGTATTCTCTATAAGAAAGTCCTCCGCCTCTATCCACGAGAATTCAGGGAGCGGCTTGGCGAGTCCATGGAGCAAACGTTCAATGATCTTTACAAGGAACAACAAACCGCGTTTGGATTGTTTGGCTTCATATTCTGGCTGTTCTTTGAGACAGGCGTAGGGATCTTCAAAGAACATCTACTACTAATCACAGAAGGAAATAGTATGAAAAGCATCATTTCGAATCCTAGATCAGCAGCGATCACCAGTTTGTTCCTTGCCCTGCCGCTTGGGCTTACCTATGTAGCACTTATGTTTAACATAGAGCCAGTGGCAAGAGTACTCAACAATCTGTTTACCATAGATGGTCAGCAGGGAGAGATAGAGATAAACATGCTGGGCCGCATCGTAATCTATGGCGGTCTGTTGCTTTTGCCTGTATCGTTCGCACTCAACCTTCAGCCGATGTTGAAAAGAGAAGGACCTGAGGGAAAAAGAAGACTCTATACAATCAACCTCATTGTTGGTGCCATCATTTTATTGCTCATCATATTCACATGGGGCGGTTTGATCCTGGAACAAATCTACTGTCTACAAGGAATTCGCTGCGATTAATGATGATGTGTATGCATCGTATGAACGACCCGTCAGGAGCGTCGGTGTATTTGCCTATGCTGGGCGGCCCACCGTTACTGGAACAAAGCGCGGGGCAATTATGTTTTAATAAGCATCATGAAAAACTTTCTTCTTATTGGATGTCTCATCCTCATCACAGCCTGCCAACCCGCGACTCCAACCCCTGCGCTTTTGTCCTCCCCAACCGCGACGGTCCCGCCTACTCCAATACCTGTTACCGACACCCCCGCGCCGACTCCTACGCTCGCTCTTTCTCCAACTCCCTTTCCTCGATTTTTTACCAATGAATTTGATTCTCCATTAGTTGACTGGGCGATTTTGCAGGCAGGGAATGACTTCGTTCCAAACATTAGAACCGAAAACAGCAGCCTCCTCCTTCAAATGGACTCTCCTTATTCATGGTCCTATGCGATCTATGGCGCGCAGACCTATGCTAATGTTCGCATTGACGCGCAGTTTGAAAATCGTGCAGGCAGCCCATCGTCGGTCGGCCTGCTATGTCGTTATTCTGAAGAGAATGGATGGTTTGAATACAACGTTTCCACGGATGGAACCTATAACTTGCTTTATGGCAGTTGGTTGACTGTGGGCATTGCTGATTACCTTCCCATCACGGATGGATTGTCAAATCTCATTCAACCCAGCGGTGCAACACAGCAGATCGGGCTCCTCTGCTCGGAAACAACCGTCACACTTTTGATCAATGAAACGATCATCCGTAGTGTGGATGTAGCGCGATATGAACTCACCGAAGGTAACATGGGAGTCACAGCATCTTCATATGAGAACACTCCTATCATCGCCGCGATAAATTGGGTGAAAGTAAGTGAGCCGTAACCCCCTCCGCCCCTTCGGGACACCTCCTCCCAATTTGCAATTGAAAGTCGAGTAAATTAGCTAAAATCATTTTGTGTATTTGGGGGAGGCTGGGTGGGGGCAGGACAAATCCAATCTAATTTCTACATATTGTTAACAGTATTCTTGCACATGGCGGTTAAGATGTGAACATTGAAAATAAGCGTGCACTACGCAATGAAACTGTGCAAGGAGTAAAGATATGAGCAAAATTATCGGCATAGACCTGGGTACAACAAACTCTGTTGTCGCCGTGATGGAAGGTGGATCACCGACCGTTATCCCAACCGCAGAGGGCGGACGACTAGTGCCTTCAGTGGTAGCCTTCAACAAAAATGGCGAACGGTTAGTCGGCCAGACCGCGAAGCGGCAGGCAGTGGTTAATCCTGAAAATACAATTTATTCCATTAAGCGATTCATCGGTCGTCATTACGATGAAACCGAAATCGAACGCAAGATGGTTTCCTATGAGGTGGTAAAAGGTCCATCGGATGATGTGCGCGTAAAGATTCCAGTCACGAATCGCGAATACTCCCCACAGGAAATTTCTGCAATGATATTGGGCAAGTTAAAGTCAGATGCAGAAGCCTATCTTGGTCAACCTGTCACACAGGCTGTGATCACAGTTCCTGCATATTTCAATGACAGCCAGAGACAGGCCACAAAGGACGGAGGCAAGATCGCCGGTCTTGAGGTGCTTCGTATTATCAACGAGCCGACTGCCTCTGCTTTGGCGTATGGTCTCGACAAGAAAAAGAACGAGACGATTCTGGTCTTTGACCTCGGTGGTGGTACGTTCGATGTGTCTGTCCTTGAAGTAGGTGAAGGCGTGATCGAAGTGAAAGCCACGAACGGTGATACGCATCTGGGTGGTGATGATTGGGATCAGCGAATCGTTAATTGGGCTGCAGATGAGTTCAAAAAAGATCAGGGTATTGACCTGCGCAGCGATCGCCAGGCCTTGCAGCGTCTGCGAGAGGCTGCTGAGAAAGCCAAGATCGAGCTCTCAAGTGTGATGGAAACAGAGATCAACCTCCCTTATATCACTGCTGATGCAACGGGTCCGAAACACCTGCAATTGAAATTAGGCCGCGCCAAATTCGAGCAAATGACCGAAGACCTGCTCGAGCGTTGTCGCAAGCCATTTGAAGCCGCGCTCAAGGATGCAGGCTTTGATGCAAGCAAACTCAATGAAGTGGTGCTGGTGGGTGGTTCAACCCGCATGCCGATGGTCCAGGATTTGGTCCGTAAGCTGACCAATGGAAAAGAACCTAACAAGGGTGTCAACCCTGATGAAGTGGTCGCAGTTGGCGCAGCGATCCAGGGTGGCGTGCTCGGCGGCGATGTCAAAGATATTCTCCTGCTCGATGTCACTCCACTTTCACTGGGTGTGGAAACACTGGGTAGCGTGATGACCAAGATGATCGAGCGCAACACGACCATTCCAGTTCGAAAGACCGAAACCTATTCGACTGCAGGGGACAATCAGACTGCTGTTGATATTCATGTCCTGCAGGGTGAGCGCCCTATGGCTGCGGATAACATGTCACTCGGACGATTCCGACTCGACGGCATTCCACCTGCTCCGCGCGGCATCCCACAAGTGGAAGTCACATTTGATATCGATGCCAACGGCATATTGCACGTCACTGCAAAAGACAAGGCATCTGGCAAGGAGCAGAAGGTCACGATCACTGCTTCGACAAATTTGAACAAGAGTGATATTGACCGCATGGTCCAGGAAGCTCGTTCTCACGAGGCGGAAGATAAAAAGCGCCGTGAATTGATCGACGCCAGGAACACTGCTGACAGTCTTGTCTATCAAACGGAGAAAGCGCTGCGTGATTTAGGTGACAAGGTTCCATCTGCAGAACGCGGTGAGATCGAGAACAAAATCAACGATCTCAAAACTGCTGCGCAAGGCGATGATATCAGCCGCATTCAGCAAGCCTCCGAAGCAGTTCAACAGGCATTCCATGCACTGAGCCAGCAGCTCTACGCACAGGGACAGCCTCAACCTGAGGCACCTGGGGGTCCGTCAACGCCGCCATCAGGCGATGACGATGTGATCGAAGGCGAAGTCAAAGAATAATAAAAAGTAGAAATGAGACCCTTAGGATTTATAAATCCTAAGGGTCTTTTGTTTTATAATGATTTTATGCAAAACGGTTTTAACCGTATTTGGGCAGTCCCCATTTCCATTTTTCTTATCATCGGAATTTACTATATACCGCCTGTTCATGACCGCCTTGCATGGCGGCTTGAATTGGTCCGAACAGAAATTAAGTACTTCCTCAATCCGCCCGAAGAAGCTGTCTTCCAACCCCAACAGCAATCGCCAGTGGATATTGCTGTTACACAGATGCTGCAAACGGCTGCGGCTCGAACTCCAGAGACGACTCTGACACCGATATCAAGCCCTACCTTCCAACCTACAATTACGGCGACACCTTTGCCTGCCACCGTTATGCTAGAGGGAGTCAAATATGAACAGCAGCACGGTCGCCTCAATTATTGTGGTCCTGCAAATTTCTCAATGGCACTCACCTATTGGGGTTGGGACGGCAACCGCGATGTGATTGGTAAGGTGGTCATGCCAATAAACGAGAAAGACAAAAATGTAATGCCTTATGAACTGCAGGATTACATCACCGATAACGTACCGGGTATGACATCCATCATCCGTCACGGGGGAGATATCGAAACGCTCAAGCGCCTCGTCTCGGCGGGGTTTCCGGTTGTTGTCGAAATAGGTGTTTACGAAGTCGACCTCAACGGCAAGTACAGCTGGATGGGACATTATGGCTTTGTGACCGGGTACGACGATGCCAGCCAGATGATCATCTATCAGGATAGCTACCAGCCTGATCCGACAACGAATCCGGGACCCAATCGCAAGATCGGATATGAAAAGTTAATCCAACGCTGGCGCGCGTTCAATTTTGTTTTTATCGTGGTATATCCTGTGGAAAAACAGAACGATGTACTGACTCTGCTCGGCCCGCTAACAGATGAAGAGCAGGCGAACCGTCGCGCATTGGAAGTTGCCCGTACCGAATCACAAATACTTACCGATGTCGACGAGTACTTTGCCTGGTTCAATGCCGGAACCAGTCACGTCGCCCTTTTTGA
This sequence comes from Anaerolineales bacterium, assembly GCA_036741855.1. Taxonomy (GTDB): domain Bacteria; phylum Chloroflexota; class Anaerolineae; order Anaerolineales; family Villigracilaceae; genus Defluviilinea. Next base: position 12,625 of record DAINRK010000016.1, on the reverse strand, counting down.
ATACGCTGACGCCGCCATCGCCTATGATTATGCATTCAACCTCTACGCCAAACTGGAGGTGGAAAGTTCTGTTCGCCCGTACCGCATGATGTGGTTTCAGACAGGTCCATACAAAGCCTACTATTACACCAATAGATTCGCGGATGTCATCGATCTAGCCAATACCACCTTAAATGACACGATTGCCGAACCGGTGTTGGAAGAATCCCTTTACTGGCGTGGAAAGGCGTATTATATGGCTGGACAAACAGACCTTGCCGTCAGGGATTATCGCGCCGCGCTAAAAGTTCATCCAAAGTGGATTCCCGTTACACAGGCATTACAGGATTTGGGATTACAACCTTGATCCGTTATCAGGTTCGGGCGATGATGATGTGATCGAAAGCGAAGTCAAAGAATAATAAACAGATTAGAGACCCTTTGGGTTTGCGAACTTCAAGGGTCTTTTTGTCTTATAATCCTCGCTCATGCAGAATCGGTTTAACCGTAAATGGGTTATTCCCATTATTATCCTGGCGGGGATCGGTATATTTTTCCTGCCGCCTGTTTACAGCCGTGCGATGCCGCGCATTGATGGTTTGCTATCAGATATCAAATACAGACTCAACCCACCCGATCAAGCTGTTTTCCAGCCTGCTCAACAAGCACAGATCGATCTGGCTGTGACAGAGATGATGCAGACGTTTGTTGTTTCTTTGACTGCGGAAGTGACAGCTACACAAACCCCCACGCGCGGTCCAACACTGACGCCAACGCTCACACCCACGCCGCTGCCTGCTTCCGTCAAGTTGGGGGGCTTCAAATATGTCGATCAAAAGAATCGCTGGAATTATTGCGGTCCTGCCAACTTGACCATGGCTCTTAACTTCTGGGGCTGGGATGGTAACCGCGATATTATTGCCAAAGCCATCAAGCCCGGTGTGCAGGATCCCAAACTTGACTTTATCCAGCAGGGCAAGTCTGATGTAAACGTGATGCCATATGAATTAGTGGATTTTGTCAACGACAATACCGAGTTTCGGGCGCTGTCTCGCCTGGGTGGAAATGTTGAAGTTATCAAATCGATGCTCGCGGCCGGGTTCCCCGTTATTGTGGAAAAAGGGTATTACGAAAAAGATTACACCGGCAAGGTTGCATGGCTCGGACATTATCAATTTGTCACGGGTTATGATGAGGCGAGGAAGGAATTGATCGTTCAGGACACGTGGAATGACGGTCCCAACTTTCGCATCGCATACGATGAATTTATGGCAAGTGAGGCATGGCTCTCATTCGATAATCTTTTCATTGTCGTATATCCACCTGAGCGTGAAGGTGAAGTATTGGCGACACTTGGTCCTTATGCCGACGCGAACTGGGCTGCAAGACATGCGCTGGGTGTTGCAGAGGAAAATATCAGTAGCATGAGTGGGATCAATCTTTATTTTGCGTGGTTCGCCAAAGGCTCCAGCCACGTGGCCCTACAGGAATATGTGGATGCAGCAAACGCGTATGATCAGGCCTTTGCAGTCTATGATTCAATCGGCAAGGATGATAAACAGCGTCCTTATCGGATGATGTGGTATCAAACCGGTCCCTATTGGGCATACTTCTATTCAGCTCGCTATCAGGACGTTGTCAACCTGGCCAACCTCAACCTAACGGAGACCATCTCCAAGCCGACGCTCGAGGAAAGCATCTACTGGCGTGGGCGCGCAAAATATATGATTGGCAATACACAAGATGCCGTGGATGATTTTCGTGAGACGCTCAGATTGCATCCCAACTGGCCGCCGGCGATTCAAGCATTACAAGATTTAGGATTGCAACCATAATTGGTCGACTGGTCTCTGAACACACCGACCGGAAGATTCGACTAATGACTAGAAGACTGGAGGCTGGAAGACCATGAGAATTTTACACTTTGCTGACGCTCATATCGACATGGCAAATTATGGCCGCCATGATCCTGAAACCGGCCTGCCTGTCCGTGTGCTTGATTTCCTGAAATCCCTCGACACAATCATCGATGCAGCGATCTCTGAAAAGGTGGATATGGTCATTTTCGCAGGGGATGCCTACAAAGATCGTTCGCCTGCTCCGACCTTTCAGCGTGAATGGGAAAAGCGCATCGTGCGTTTATCACAAGCCAAAATCCCGACATTGTTATTAGTCGGCAATCACGACCTATCTCCAGCTGTTGGGCGTGCGCATGCCATTCAGGAGTTCGAAACATTACAGATTCCCTATATCCGCGTATTGCCAAAGCCGGAATTTCTGATGCCACAAGATTTGTGGGATTTACCCATTCAGATCATTGCCATGCCCTGGGTCTCACGTTCCGGTTTTATGGCAGCCCTCGCCGCAAGTGCTGCTGATACGAGTGAACTTTTTTCGAAGATCGAATCTCGAATCTCCGAACTTGTGGAAGATTGGATCAACGAAGCCGATAAAAGCCTGCCATTGATCCTCACCGCACATGCATCTGTGGAGGGCGCGATGTTCGGCGCAGAGCGCATGGTCATGTTGGGCAGTGATCTAGTGTTACCCATCTCGCTTGTGAAAGACCGGCGCCTGGATTATGTTGCTATGGGTCACATTCATAAGTGGCAGGATGTGAATCGCGGAGAGCAGCCGCCTGTGATTTATCCCGGCTCGATCGAGCGAATCGATTTTGGGGAGGCGCATGATGACAAGTTCTTCGTGATTGCGGAAGTGACGCGCGGACACTCAACAGTGGAGTGGAGAAAACTATCGGAGACGCGTCCGTTCATCGAACGGTATGTAGCTTTATCGTCCAATGAGAACGTGACAGCCACTCTTCTAGATGTGCTCCCAGACCCAAAGAATATGTCTGGTGCTATTGTAAGGCTCACGGTGGAATATCCAAGAGAGTTGGATATATTGATCGATGAATCAGCATTGAGAAATTATGCTGAGGAGGCATTTGAATTTCATCTTGTCAAGAAGCCAAAAGTGGAAGCCCGCGTCCGGCTCCCGGAGGGACAAACGATTGGCAGCCTGGGTCCGATGGATTTACTTGATCAATATTGGCGCGCGACAAAAACAGGGGATGCAGGGGATTTACAAAAACTCGCTCACGAAATTATTTCTAACGAAATTCCAGGTACAGAGAACCCGTAACTTCTTGATGGATGCAGCGTTCTAATTCATAAGAGATTGATTCATATCAATCTCACAATCAACATTTTGGTTACGCTGGTCAAAACGAAAGGAGAATACAATGCGCGGTTTGAAATGGATTCTGCTCGGAATATATTTAGTCATAGTTGGGCTCTCTCTGCTTGGTGTGAGCCTAGGAGGAAACGTCCTCAACCTTATTGCTGGAATCTGTGCTTTGATTGCTGGCATCCTGTTCATAATCAACCGATAATTCAAATGACTTTTCAACTGAACAGCCTCCCACCCGGGAGGCTGTTCAGTTGATTGACCCAGTACTTGTTCTGTCATAAACTATTCAAAATTCTTCGCAGCGGAGGTGATCATGTCAACCGAGCATTCGCGTTATCGCTGGTTCGTTGTCGGTGTCTTCTTTTTCTTCATGCTTCTGCATCAAACAGACAAGTTGTTGATTGGTCCTCTTGAAACCCAGATTCGCGATTCATTCCAAATCACCAAAACACAAATGGGCGCGGTATTGACGGGGGCGTTGATCGTCGGGACGATTTTTTATCCACTCTGGGGCTATCTGTACGACCACTACGCACGTTCGAAACTACTTGCTCTTGCCTCCCTCATTTGGGGCGCGACCACCTGGATGAGTTCCGTTGTAAGGACGTTTCCCCAGTTTGTTGCCACTCGCGCCTCCACAGGTATCGATGATTCATCCTATCCCGGCATTTTCACGCTTGTTGCAGATTATTTTGGCCCCAATTTGCGTGGCAAGGTCTATGGCTTATTGCAGTTGAGCCAGCCCATTGGCTACTTGTTTGGGACAGTGCTGGCATTGATGATTGGCCCAATGCTTCATTGGGACTGGCGGACTATATATATTGCAACTGGTTCGCTGGGCATCATTCTGGCGATCCTGATCTTTTTCGGTATCAGGGAAATGCCGCGTGGCAAAGCCGAGCCTGAGTTCGAGAATATGGCTGAAATGGCGACTTTCCACTTCTCCTGGGCCGAGGCGAGGCAAATATTCAAAAAGAGAACGATGTGGTTCATTTTTTTGCAGGGGTTTGCGGGAGTCTTTCCGTGGAATGTGATCGTTTATTGGTTTTTTACGTACCTCGCAGAGGAGCGCGGCTACGATCAAAGTGGTATTCTTTTTACAATGGCTCCTGTCATCCTTGTACTGGCGGCTGGTTATTTCGTTGGAGGTGCTTTGGGTGACTACCTCTTCAAACGAACGAACAAAGGACGCATCCTCATCTCAAGTGTAGGCGTTTTGCTTGGCGCGATCTTTCTGTACCTTGCAATCAACACTCCTATTGAAGAGCGCAACCGATTTTTTGCGTTGATGGTCACTACTGCCATTTTCATTCCACTTTCTTCGGCGAACGTCATTGCCACCGTATATGATGTGACGGTTCCCGAAGTGCGCTCTACTGCGCAGGCAGTTGAATATTTCATTGAAAATACAGGCGCGGCATTCGCACCCTTCCTTGCGGGCATCATTGCAGACGCGACGAACCTCAAAACCTCCATTCTTTTTATATGCGTTACTGCATGGATATTGTGTTTCTTCTTTTATCTCGGCGCGCTGTTTACGATAGATAAAGACACAAGCACTTTGCGAACGCAAATGGCAGAAAGGGCGAAAGCCATGTAACCCTGTAGAGCGAGATACTATCTCGCTCTACTTTTTCTGAATGGTATAATTTCGTGACATAAGTGTAATTTCCCACGAACGGATATTTGTAAGGAGTTCCCATGTCAGGTCATTCCAAATGGTCCACGATCAAGCGCAAAAAGGGCGCGGCAGATGCCAAACGCGGTGCCATATTTACGCGCCTTGCGCGTGAAATTGTACTTTCTGCACGCGAAGGTGGAGGCGACCCTGACTCGAACTTCCGGCTGCGACTGGCTGTGGACAAAGCGCGCGCTGAAAATATGCCCAAGGATAATATTGAGCGCGCGATCAAACGTGGCACTGGTGAAGATAAAGACAGCGCGGCATTTGAACAGATCACCTACGAGGGCTACGCTCCGCATGGCGTAGCAGTGATGGTCGAAACTGTCACAGATAATCGCAACCGCACGATCTCTGATTTACGTCATGCCTTTAGCAAGGCGGGCGGTAACATGGCGGAACTCGGCGCGGTGGGGTGGCAGTTCGACCGTATCGCTTATTTCTCCTTCTCATCCAGCGCGATGAATTTTGACAAAGCCTTCGAGCTTGGAATCGAAGCCAGTGCAAATGATGTGCTCGAAGATAACGGCACGATTGAAATCATTGCTCCTGTTGAATCGTTCAAGATCATCGCGGATGCATTACACAAAGCCAACGTTCAGCCTGAAGAAGCAGGCTTGCGAATGAGTCCCAAGCAGGAGATGGAACTCAGCCCCGAAGATTCTGTGCAGGTGCTTAAGGCACTCGAAAGCATCGAAGACCTCGACGATGTGCAAAACGTTTACTCGAACCTCAAGGTTTCGGACGAAGCCTTAGCCGCACTTGAGGCAGCTTAGTTAAACACGAAGGAAACAAAGGTCACGAAGGTTTTTCTTTGTGCTCTTCGTGTCCTTTGTGTTTAAGATATGACACTCGCATTAGGTATTGATCCTGGTACAGCAACCACCGGCTACGGACTTGTCCGTGTCGAACCGGACGGCAGCCTGGTTGCCGTTAAATATGGTGTGATCCTAACCCCCAAGGAAGCCACTGCCTCCGCGCGTCTGGTGATGCTCTACGACCAGCTGCATGAATTGATTAATGAATATAAACCAGAGCTAGCTGCAGTTGAAAAATTGTTCTTTGCAAGGAACGTAACGACTGCCCTTGCAGTTGGACAGGCACGTGGCGTGGTGATGCTGGCAATTGAACAGGCAGGAGTTGAAGTCTTCGAGTATACGCCCAAGGAAGTGAAAAACGCAGTGGCCGGCTATGGAGGCGCAGATAAAAGGCAAGTGCAGGAAATGGTGCGCGCCCTGCTGCAACTTGATTCCATTCCAAAACCCGACGATGCGGCTGACGCACTGGCAATTGCAATTACACATTTAAATACAAAAAGATATGACTAAACACCAAGGGTTTAAGAAAAACTTTGTGTGCTTCGTGACCTTTGTGTTTAAAAGAGTTAAAATAAACGTATGATCGCAACTCTGCGCGGAGAAATTTCTCAGATCGAAGAAACTGCCATCATCCTTGAAGTGGGTGGTGTGGGACTGCGCGTCTTTGTCCCCGCGCCAGTGCGGACGCGCGCCAAAGTGGGCGAAGTCGCGTTTTTGTTCACCCATCTCGTCGTCCGCGAAGATGCGTTGACACTCTATGGTTTTGAATCACAGGCCGATCGCGAACTCTATACCATCCTCCTTGGTGTGGATGGTGTAGGTCCAAAGGTCGCACTCTCTGTATTATCCACCCTGACTGTGGATACTATTCAACGCGCGGTATTTGCTGATGAAAGCGAAATCCTAGGGCGCGTTCCTGGCGTGGGAAAGAAGACTGCTCAAAAAATGGCCATACACCTGAAAGACAAGCTCAAACCCACAGATGTACTTGCAGGTGTTGCCTTGATGTCTGATGTCGACAGCGAAGTCCTGGCTGCACTTACAGCACTAGGTTATTCGGTTGTAGAGGCGCAGTCTGCAATTCAATCCATCCCCAAGGATGCGTCAAAGGATGTGGAAGAGAGATTGAGGATCACATTGCAATACTTCACGGGGTAAAGGTGGTGATTGAATAAATTTCAAGAGTACAGGTACTCATGGGTCGTTAAGCTGGTTTCGGTTAACATATTCAATTAATCTTAATCGTCAAAACCTGTGGTAAAAAATTGTAATGAATGCCGTTGGTGCATAGTAGGGGAGAATATGTAGATCAAAAGAATTATTCCGTTGCGGATCCTGGTTGCCCGTTGTTGGAGGAATAATCCAAATCAAATTTACGATGACAAAACTTCTTTCCCATCTTACTTTCCTTTATGGAGCAGACAAAGCGTCTCAGCTGCTCGAACGCGTTCAAAAATTAATCAGGGATTATCGCGGGCGAATCCATGAGCGCGATGGTAGTCTTACAGAGCGCGATTCGATCCTGATCACGTATGGCGATCAGGTTCAAGCATCCGGTCAAAAACCTCTGCAGACCTTAAGCGCGTTTTGTAAACAAAACCTGGCTGGAGTGGTACATGGGATTCATATCCTGCCGTTCTATCCCTGGACCTCGGATGACGGCTTCTCCGTGATGGATTATCGCGAGGTGGACTCTCATTTGGGAGACTGGGACGATATCTCCGCGATGCAAAGTCATTTCCGTTTGATGTTCGACGGTGTGATCAATCACATTTCATCCAAGAGCGCATGGTTCAAGGCATTTTTGAATGATGATCCACATTACCGCGAGTATTTTGTTGTAGTCGATGATTCACCAGATCTTTCACAGGTAGTTCGTCCGCGCGCTCTGCCGCTGCTCACAACGTTTTCTACGTTTGGGGGCGAGAAGCGCGTCTGGACGACATTCAGCGATGACCAGATTGACTTGAACTTTCAAAATCCCGAAGTCCTGCTTGAAATTCTCGATATCCTGCTTATGTACGTGGAGCAAGGGGCCACGTTCATACGCCTCGACGCGATTGCCTATTTATGGAAGGAGATTGGCACATCCTGTATTCACCTTCCGCAAACACATCGTGTGATCCAATTCCTGCGCGCCGCGCTGGATGAAGTTGCTCCCTATGTTCACCTGATCACCGAAACCAATGTGCCGCATGTGGATAACATCTCATACTTCGGCGATGGAACCAACGAGGCACAATTGGTTTACAACTTTGCGCTACCTCCGCTGACTTTACATACCTTTCATACAGGCGACGCCCGCGTTCTATCTGATTGGGCAAAGACGCTGACTCTTCCATCAGAAAAAACGACGTTCTTCAACTTTCTCGCCTCACACGATGGGATTGGATTGAATCCCGCTCGAGGAATTTTATCGCATACTGATATTGACTCGCTTGTAAACAAAACGCTTGAGCACAGGGGGCTGGTCTCTTATAAACATAATTCAGATGGCTCACAAAGCCCATACGAAATGAATATCAATTATTTTGATGCGCTTTCCAATCCACAGGGGGATGAACCGTTGGATATGCAAGTGGATCGTTTCATCGCATCACAAGCCATCATGCTTTCGCTCATCGGTGTGCCAGGCATATATTTTCACAGTTTGTTTGGTTCGCGCGGATGGTTGGAAGGTGCAAAACAAACAGGACGCAATCGTACGATCAATCGCGAGAAATGTAATCTGCAAACCTTACAGTATGAACTCGCAGACCATGAATCATTGCGCTCTCGCGTCTTTGCCCGTTATCGCCAATTGCTTTCTGCGCGGAGTAGTTCGTCTGCGTTCCATCCGCATGGAGGGCAGAAAATATTAGACCTACATCTCGCGGTGTTTGCAATCGAACGGATTTCTCTGGATGAAACATCCCGCGTGTTATGTTTGCACAATGTCAGTGTTGAGGAAATCACATTTTCCACACCCTATGAATCGGCAACAGACCTTTTTACAGGTCAATCTTTACAAGGTACACAGATCACACTTGATCCCTATCAAATTCTATGGATGAGACTATGACGAACACTTCACATCACATCGGTTTCATTTCTACTCGCTTTGCCGGGACAGACGGCGTGTCGCTTGAGACAGAAAAATGGGCAACTGTCTTGCAGCGGCTCGGGCATCAATGTTTTTATTTTGCTGGCTTATGTGACCGTCCTGAGCAGATGAGCCTCGTCGTACCGGAGGTTTTTTATCGCCATCCCGAAATTGACGCGCTCAACATGCAGGCATACTCCGGCAGTTGGACGGTGACAAAAGAAGCCCGCGCTGCCCATCCTGAGATCGCTGCGCTATACAAGGATTTTTTCTCCATGTACATACGCCCACCGGCGATGACTCGCCGAGTCAACGAACTCAAGGAACATATCAAAAAGCAATTGTATGAATTTGCTCATCGGTTCCTGTTGGAAATGTTGATTGTCGAGAACGCGATCACAATCCCGCTGAACCTTCCGCTGGGTCTGGCGATCACGGAATTCATCGCGGAGACAGGTATTCCTACCATCGCACATCATCATGATTTTCACTGGGAGCGGCAACGCTTTCACGTCAATTGCGTGGGCGATTATCTTGCGACTGCCTTCCCGCCTACGCTGCCATCCATTCGACATGTGGTCATCAATTCGATTCAGGCGCAGGAGATCGCCTCGCGTCACAGCGTGACCTCGCGCATCATCCCTAATGTAATGGATTTTGACTCCCCTCCGCCTGATCCGGATTCTTATACAGAAAATATCCGTACAGATTTTGGGATCGATCCGGGTGAATACTTTTTCCTGCAACCTACGCGCGTGATCCAACGAAAGGGTATTGAACACGCTGTGGAGCTTGTGCGCCGCCTCGACCTGCCCGCTAAACTTGTGATCTCACATGCCTCCGGCGACGAGGGCTCAGATTACGAACAGCGCGTGCGCGAATACGCTCATTTGCTTGACGTTACAGTTCGCTTTGAATCTGACCAGGTGCAGGATATGCGGGGTCTTACGAATGATGGCCGCAAGATTTACACACTTGAAGATGTGTATCCTCGGGCCGACCTCGTTACCTATCCTTCAAGCATTGAGGGGTTTGGTAATGCCTTTCTGGAAGCTGTATATTACGGGCGTCCGATCCTGGTAAACAACTATTCCATTTATGAAGTGGATATCCGCCCCAAAGGTTTTCGAGCAGTCTGGTTCGATGGCTTCATCAGCGAAGATACGCTTGCGAGAGTCCGCAAGATCTTGTTAGATACTGAAACAGCACAGGAATGGGCAGAAGAAAATTATCAACTCGCGAAACGATATTTCTCCTTTACTGTACTGGAACGTCGTTTGAACTCTATTCTTGCCGACTGTCTCGGGGAACAGGTATGAAGATTGCCATTCTTCATTATTCCGTGCCTCCGATCGTCGGTGGGGTGGAAAGCGTAATTGCCCACCACGCGCGTTTGATGGCTGCGGATGGACATTCCGTTAAATTGATCGCAGGACGCGGCGAAGCATTGGAAAAGGATATCCCTCTGGTTTCAATCCCACTTGCAGATTCACAGCATCCGCGTGTGCTGACTGTAAAAGAACAATTGGATTGTGGATGTGTGCCTGGCGATTTCGATTCTTTACGCGACGAGTTGGCGGCTCAATTACGAACTTCTTTATCAAATGTAGATATTTTGATCGCACACAACGTCTGCTCGCTCAACAAGAATCTTGCACTCACTGCTGCTCTACACCAATTGCACACGTCTCAGGAACTTCCATGCCTGATTCTATGGCATCACGATCTTTCATGGACAACACCGCGTTACCTCCCGGAACTTCATAATGGATATCCCTGGGACTTGCTGCGGATGGATTGGGGTAGGACTCGTCATGTGGTCGTCTCTGAATTACGCCGCAGGGAATTGGCGGATTTGATGAATCTTAATCCCTCTTCTGTGCGCGTGATTCCCAACGGTGTGGATGCCGCGCGCTTTTACAAGTTTGCACTACAGACTCAAAAGTTTCTCGAGCAGATGAATGTGATGGATGCGGCACCAATTTTGCTCCTGCCTGTGCGCATCACACGGCGGAAAAACATCGAGTTGGCTTTGTATATCTTGTCGGAGTTACACAAACATTTCCCACAAGCAGCGCTGGTTGTGACCGGTCCGTTGGGACCACACAATTCACGCAACCGTGAATATTTCGAGACGCTTATAAACCTGCGTGCCCAGTTGGGTTTGCAAGATTCCGCACATTTCCTGGCAGAACGTTCAGATTCTTTTTTGCCCGATGAAGTGGTGGCTGATTTTTATCGAATTGCAGATGCGCTCCTCTTCCCCAGCCGTGAAGAAGGATTCGGGATTCCTTTGCTTGAAGCCGCGTTCAGTCACCTGCCTGTATTTTGTGCGGATATTCCACCTCTACGAGAATTGGGCCTGGAGGATGTGCATTATTTTTCACCAGATGAAAATCCTGTGGTTATCGCGTCTGCGATTGCAGATTACTTTCAATCCACCGCGCCTGCACGCCTTGGGATGCGCGTCCGCGCCTCGTTTCGATGGGAAGCGATTTATCGGGGACATATCGTGCCTCTGCTAAACAGTGTAATGCGAGATTAATATTGCTTTATGCGCAAGGAACAAAATTTATGAGAAAGTATCCGGAATTTGTCCCTATTCAGACAGTTCTCGTTCCTCTTGTCCATGAGGGCCCTGGCACTCAGGCACTGGAATTGGCGCGCTGTCTGGATGCAAATATCACACTCGTAGGTGTGGTAGTTGTGCCGCCCGAAGAGTCGCTGAGTGTGGGTGCAACAGCGGCACGCGAATTACGCAAGCAGTTACGCCAGTATGCTAAAGAGCCGCGCATCACAGGTAAATCACAGATCATCGTGTCCTATCAACCCTGGAAGGAGTTGGCAAAGCTCCTTCAGAACGAAAGACCAGATTTGCTTTGTTTGGAGTGGGATTCACATTTTCAGGCTTTGGGCGTGACTGCCAGTGAAGTACTATCACGCCCTCCATGCAATGTCGCGCTGATACGGGGGAAACTGTCTAATGCACCGAAACAGGTTCTTGTCCCAGTCAGAGGTGGGCCGCATGCGGAACTGGCTTTACGCGTGGGGTTGGGTCTGCAAGCCAAAGGTGTGACGGCTCTCCATTTGCGCCGTCCTGATGACCCCAAAGCTGGAAGCGATGCGCCCTTCAAGGGGCTCGAACGCGTTCTGAAGCAAATGCCTGATGTGAAGACGCAGTTTGCAGTCACAGATGACCCGGCGCAGTTAATAGTGGAAAATGCGCAAAAAGCGGATGTCATCATTCTTGGAACTACCTCCCAACCACTTACGAGTTCAGTCTCTCTCGGTCCATTTGCAGATCGCATCCTGAACGACGCATCAGTTCCCGTCATTGCAGTAAAAAGCGGACGACCGCTGCCGCAAGCGGAGTACGATGAAAGTGCTGGCGCCCAGGCGATTTCCATTCTTGTGGATAAATGGTTTGCCGAGAATACGTTTCATGCAGATGAGTTTACACAGCTGGACGAACTTGTAAAACTCAAGCGTGAACAGGGAGTGACCATCAGCGCGGCACTGCCTGCCCTTAATGAAGAAGAAACAGTAGGACATGTCCTTAAGACAATCAAGAACTCCTTGATGAAACGTGTCCCATTATTGGATGAGATTGTCTTGATCGATTCAGATTCAACAGACCGAACGCGTCAGATCGCCGAAGGGCTGGGTGTTCCGGTACATATTCATCAAAAGATCCTTCCACAATATGGCGCGCGCCCGGGAAAAGGTGAGGCGCTCTGGAAAAGTCTGTATTGCACACAAGGTGATATCGTCATCTGGCTCGACACCGACATCGTGAACATTCACCCGCGCTTTGTGTATGGACTGATTGCCCCGTTGTTGCTCAGGCCGGAAATCCATTTTGTCAAAGGTTTT
>DAINRK010000015.1:10568-20700 GCA_036741855.1 Anaerolineales bacterium | reverse complement strand
GATAAAAATATTGCGCAGACCTTGCGCGAGGCAAAGTTGATTTATATGCTTGGCGGGTTTACTCACTATCTCGGTCAGACGCTACAGGGCAGCCTTGCCTGGGACGCTGCACTTGAGGCTTATCAAAACGGAGCGGTCATTGCAGGATCAAGCGCGGGCGCGATGGTGATGTGCCAGTTTTATTATGATCCAAGTGCAGGGCATGTGCACGATGGATTAAATCTTGTTTCCAATTCACTTGTCCTGCCACATCACAATACGTTCGGAAAGAGTTGGGCACCAAAGCTATTGAAAAAACTCACTCATGTGACTTTAATAGGGATTGACGAGCAAACTGGCATGATTGACGATGGCGGAAATAATTCATGGAATGTATATGGCCGCGGCGCGGTGACGTTATATCAAAACGAAGAGGTTACAATTCACCAAACAGGGAAGTCGTTTTCGGTTTAGAATCTATGCCTATGTTCGATCTCGCCAGTGCTCGCTTTGCCTTTTTGGATCTCGAAACGACCGGGCTTTCACCGTGGTTTGGCGACCGAATTTGTGAAGTAGGCATTGTGCTCACAGAGGGGAAACGAATCAAGCAGCAGGTCCAGACTCTCGTAAACCCCGAACGTCCGCTCTCGATTGGAGCAGCCAGCACCAACGGTCTCACGGACGAAGAACTGGCCACCGCTCCAAAATTCGCCAATGTTGCTAACGTTCTTGTAGAATGGCTCAGAGGGACAGTCGTGGTCTGTCATAATGCGCAATTTGATGTACAGTTTCTCGATAGCGAGTTCCGCCGTTTAGGACGCGAGATCCAAATTCCGAATCTCGTTGACACATTGATGCTGGCGCGTGAATATTTCGATCTATCTTCCTATAGTTTGCATTCCATTGCGGAGGCCTTTCAGATCCCGATCACAACTGAGCATCGCGCGTTAGACGACGCTCATACCGCGCGCGGCATCTTTTTCGCGATGATGGAGGAGATGAAGCAACTCAACAAGCCCCTGGATGAATACATCGGTATTTACAATTCGCCCGTCTGGCCCAACGATGGGATTCAACTCCCCACGGAATTAGGTGAGGCAATCTACAGCAACAGGCGCATGTTCATCCGCTATGTGGACGGCGAAGGTGAAGAGACTCAACGCTGGATCACGCCAAAACAGGTAATGGGCTTGTCAGATTATGTGTACCTGCAGGCACACTGTCACTTGAGAAACGCCGAGAGAAACTTCAGATTGGATCGGATTATCGAAGTGAAAGTGGAAGCGTCGTCCAAGAAATTGGAGTTATAAACCGAAAACTATAGAACGTCCCAAGAAAATCAACAATGAACCTGTTCGATTTCACAGAAGAAGACCTTAAAGTCAACAAACGCGGACAAGTCAGCACGCGCCAGAGGGAATGGCTGAACATGACCGCACGCGGCATCCGCAGTTCTTCGTGGACAAGTGTATATGTTACAGTTGGTTTCATGTCACTGGGGTTATGCATGATTCTGGCTTTGTATCTGCAAAATGAGGATTCGCGAGCAGCATTGTTTTCCAACCCCCTTAACTTGCTTGTGTTCCCTGCTACGATCTTTGCTGTGGCTGTGATTCTTACTTTGAGTATTTTATATATGCGCAGGCTGGCAGACCGCCTTGCGGGCGCGCAGATTCTATCGGCACAAGGGAAGGCCCGTTTGGATGAGGAGAATGGAAAAGGTGGCACCACTTATTATGTGTTTGTTGGCAAGAAGAAATTTGCCTTCGGGGAAGATATGAGTCGCACTTTTAAGGAGGGAGAGAAGTATAAAGTCTATTATTGCAAGTCAGGGGTATATGAGATGGTGTTATCTTTGGAAAAAGTGGAAACTTAATAAAACGCTACTCCAATCTTGACTAGCAAACTTCCGAAGTCTTGAAGACTTCGGAAGTATTTTTCTCCCCATGATAAAATTAACTTATGCAGCCCTCATTAGAAAAATTACGCAAATTTTTCCGTCTCGAACACGAGAACGGATATGCAAACAGCGCCATAATTGGCGGACTCGCCAAAATGCTCGATTTTTGGGAAGGCGAAGCCCGCGCCGATGGAATTCAGGAGGGCGTCATCCAGGCCGTTGTGCAGAGACTCCGCTCCTATGACGGACTCAGCCCAACGTCCCGCGCCGATGCGTTGAAAGGATTATGGAAGCGCATTGGGGAAACCTATCCGGAGGCACAACAAAAGCCTCGGAACGGTGGAGTCAAAGTTGACACGCAGCCAAATCCGCGGCCTGCTGTGCAGCCTCAACCAGAAACTTCATCCCGATCCGAATTCCCAAAAAAAGAGCAATATCAACAAAAGCAGCGTCCGCCTGCGCCGCCGCGTTCTGAAAGCGTGCCCGGCGCAAAAACATCAGCAACACCTGCTGCCCTTGATGCAAAGCTAACCGTCCTTCAAGGTGTAGGACCACGCAATGCTGAATCACTTGCCAGGCTAGGAATGCATACGCTTGGCGACATGCTCTATTACTTCCCGCGTCGTTATGACGATTACTCACAACTGAAACCGATCAAGTCGCTATGGTATGGTGAGCATGTAACAGTCATCGGAACGATCCAAAGTGTAACCATGCGCCCCATCCGCGGTGGCAAGGCAACCATCATCGAGGTCATTATCAGCGATGGTACAGCCTCGCTGCGACTGTCATTTTTCAACCAACCCTGGCTGGGGAATCGATTCAAACAGGGCGATGCGATTTCCGTATCTGGAAAAGTCGATCAATATCTTGGCCGGCTGGTGATGAACGGACCCGATTGGGAATCGGTGGATGCTGAAAACCTGCACACGAACCGCATCGTCCCGGTCTACTCGCTGACCGAACGCATCACCCAAAAGTGGCTGCGCGGCTTGATGAAGCAAGTCATTGAATATTGGGCGCCCAATGTCCCTGATGCTTTACCTGAAAGTATCCGCTCGTCGGCACAACTGCTGGATCTTAACGATGCGCTGATGCAGATCCACTTCCCGGATACGCAGGAAAAAATCAGAGCAGCGCGGGAACGTCTCGCCTTTGATGAAATCTTTTACTTGCAAATGGGAGTCCTGCGCCAGAAAAGGGATTGGAAATCGGTGGAGGCAAAACGCTTTCCGGTCGCGGACGAGTGGTTGGGCGCGCGTTTAACAAACCTGCCTTTTACCCTCACCTCTGCCCAGCAAAACGCGATCCAAGACATCCGTGCCGATTTAGACTCTGGTAAACCAATGAACAGGCTCCTGCAAGGAGATGTTGGTTCAGGGAAAACTGTTGTGGCTGCACTGGCAGCCGCCATAATTACAAACGGCGGCGCGCAAGTTGCGATCATGGCTCCTACATCCATTCTTGCAGAACAACATTATCGCAGTTTCACAAATCTCCTTAAAGATGTCCTCAATCCGAATGAGATCCGTCTGTTGGTAGGCGATACACCCGAACCAGAAAAGGAAGTCATCCGTGCTGGGCTTGCAGATAATAAGATCAAGATCGTGATCGGCACACATGCAGTTATTGAGGGTCCCGTCCAGTTTGCGGACTTACAATTAGCGGTGGTCGATGAACAGCACCGTTTTGGTGTTCAGCAGCGCGCAGAACTAAGAAGCAAAGGCACGAGTCCGCATCTGGTGGTAATGACCGCAACGCCAATTCCCCGTTCCCTCGCTCTAACATTGTACGGCGACCTCGATATATCCATCATGAATGAGATGCCCGTTGGACGCCAGCCCGTTAACACCTATGTATTGCGACCTCAGGAACGTGAGCGCGCATTTACTTTACTGCGCGGGCAGATCAAAGATGGCAAACAGGCGTTCATTATCTATCCATTGATCGAAGAGAGTGAAAAGATCGACGCCCGCGCCGCTGTAGATGATTACGAAACTCTTTCGAAAGAAGTGTTTCATGATCTTAAGTTAGGTCTGCTACATGGACGGATGCGCCCCGGTGAAAAAGATGAGACCATGCTCAAGTTCCGCGACAAGAAATACAACATCCTGGTTTCGACGACGGTTGTTGAAGTAGGCGTGGATGTGCCCAATGCGACCGTCATGCTCATCGAAGGCGCGGATCGGTTCGGTCTGGCACAACTGCACCAACTGCGCGGGCGAGTTGGCCGCGGCTCAGATCAGTCCTATTGTTTGTTGATTCCCACTCATGAGGATGCAACGGAGAACGAACGTCTGCTGGCGATGGCAGAGTCAAACGATGGCTTTGTGCTCGCAGAGCGTGATCTACAGCAACGCGGTCCTGGAGAATTCTTGGGCACGCGCCAGTCAGGTTACGCCAGCGGACTCCGTATGGCAAGCCTTACCGATGTCAAGTTGATCGAGAAGGCGCGCACTCAAGCGCAAAATTTGTTTGAAAAAGACCCGGACTTGAATCGACCTGAGCATGCTTTGCTGGCAGAAGCCCTCGGGAGATTTTGGGGGGAAGGTAAGGGAGATGTAAGTTAGTCAACCAGTCCACTGGTTCTGTAGTCAGCAAGTCAAGACGTGACTAATCAACCTTCCTAGTGTTCAACGACTATAAGACTAACGACTAGGAGACTAATAGACAAAAATGGTCAAAGCCCTATTCCCGGGAACGTTCGACCCTATTCACTATGGCCATATCGACATCGCAGAACGGGCCGCGCGTCTCTTCGATGAATTGGTGATGGCTGTTTATGATAAACCCCTGAAGTCTCTGCTTTTCTCTCCAGAAGAGCGCATGGCATTGGTAAGCGAAGCATTTAAAGATAACCCCAAGATCAAGGTCCAGGGCTATAGCGGCCTGACCGTTGATTTTTGTCGCAGCATTGGCGCACAAGTCATCGTACGAGGGTTGCGCGTGTTTTCAGATTTTGAATTTGAGTTCCGCATGGCGCTCGCAAACCATCGTCTCGCGCCTGATATTGAAATTGTTGCGTTGATCACTGCGGAAGAACACACATTCCTATCAGGAACGACCGTACGCGAGATCGCTATGCTGAATGGAGACGTTTCAAGCATGGTGCCACCCCATGTCGAAAAAGCGTTCAAGGAAAAGGTCGCAGAACAGGATGACTCACACTCATTTCCTAATTCGCTTCGAGATTAATTGTGCTAGAATTGCCATTAACCTAACCTCCAAATAGGAGGAGTAACTTATGGACATTCTGCAACTGATCGACCGATTGGAAGAACTCTTCAACGAGAGTAAAAATATTCCCCTGACGCGCAATGTGATGGTGGACGAAGACCGCATGCTCGATATCATCGACCAGATGCGCATTGCCATTCCTGAAGAAGTGAAAAAGGCACAGCAGTTACTCGGTCAACGCGACCGTGTCCTTGCGCAGGCACAGGAAGAGGCGAACCGCACCTTGGAGATCGCCCGCCAAAAAGCAGATCAACTCGTGACAAAGGACATGATCACCGTTGAAGCGCAACGCCGCGCAGAACAGATCATTGTGCAGGCACGCGCAGAGGCAGAAAACACGCGTGGCGGTGCTGATGATTATGTGATCGACAGCCTCACACAACTCCAGGAAGAACTGGAACGCATTACCAACCAGGTAAACAACGGCATACGTACTGTGCAGGATGAACAAGCAAAAAGGGCACCCGCTTCCACCTCCGCCCCGGTTTCACAGCCAGTGGATAAATAAGAAATTTATCTTTGATAATGAAAATCACCTCGCATGATTGTGCGAGGTGATTTCTTTTTAACCTGGAGTTGGCAAGGTTGATTCTTTCGTTTCAGGCAACACGGCCTCCCTGCCAAACCAGAATGAAGCCACGGGGTTCGCTTTAATGAACAATTCATAGATGAGGACTGAACCTGCAACACCCATGATGAAGCCGGTCCAAATTGAGAGGTGTGTATTCCCGGTTACAGCCAGTACTTTCTGAGCCCAAAAATCCTGAATGGGAACATGAAAGATCAGAATCATAAGCGAGATCTGTCCGAAATACTTTAGTAACGCAGAAAGTTTCTCTGAACGCAATTCGATTTGCCGCGAGAGTGCCAGAACCAATAATATGCCAAGTATCGACTCAGCCGTATTGATCAGAAATGATTCGTAAAGCCGGGTATTGAGATCGATCCGCGCGGCAAAGAAATAGTTCATCAGAAGTAAAACGATCCCTGTTCCGGCCAGCAGGATTGGGTTGCTGAACGTGGTTTCCGAAGTGACCTGCCTGATTTCGCTTCCCAGAATAAAGAAGAAGCCACTCAGAAACACAAGGTCAAGGCTGAAGGGCAGACCGTAAAGCTCATAGTCCTTTCCGAACACTTGAAAGGGAAAAGGATAGAACGTTTTTAGCAGGGGTATGGAAATCGCCAGCGTGGCAAGCAGGATGCCCCACCGCAGCCATCGGTTCGTTGATCTGCTCATAACAAAAAGAAAGGCATATGCATACAAGCTCACGACAAACAGATGCGGCAGAAACCAGAGCTGCACCCAATCCAGGTAATATCCGCTTCCATATAACGATTTGGTGATACGAAACAGGGCTGTCTGAAAACTCATCTTCTCAAATGATACCGAAACAAAATAGATCATGAAGATCGTAAAGAGATATGGTTTCAAAAGAGAATTGAACCGCCTTTTGACGAATTCCCAAAATCCAGTGGATGGATTGATGAAATAGCCAGAAAGGAAAAAGAACAACGGCATATGGAATGAATAAATGACTTTATAGGCAAACGGGGATACAAGCGCGAAATCGTTATGCCCCAAAACAACCAGCAATATTCCAATGCCTCGCGCAATATCAATATATTGGATACGATTGGACAAGGAGAGGGTTCCTCTCCTCAGATTTTACCCTGCGAGTTCAAATACCGACATATCCGCTCTGAAACTGCATAGTCGATACTTTGTAAATGAAGAGAAGAAAATGGTTGGGCGAGGATGCCCCGCCCTTGCCTAGAACCAATCGCGTTTATAGAAGATAAATGTAGCCAGTGCTGTGAGGGTTAATGAAATCGCAAACACCGTAAGAAAAGCAAGAGGGTGACCCTCGCCAGGCAGTTTAACATTCATGCCATAGAAGGCAGCGACGACGGCCGGGACATTGATAATAATCGTGATGGCGGCGAGCCCCTTCATCACGCCGTTCAGGTTGTTAGAAATGATCGAGGCAAACGCATCCATCATGCTCGAGAGAATTTCTGTATTGATACTGGTCATCTGGATGGCTTGTTGATTTTCAGTGAGCACATCTTCGAGTAGATCCTGGTCGTCTTCATAATAGTTGAAGATCTGGGTACGTTGGACGCGCTCCATCATCACCTCATTCGAACGGAGCGCTGTGGCAAAATAAGTGAGGCTCTTTTGGTACTTAAGCAATTCCAACACCTCACTATTGCGCGTGGATTTTTGCAATTGATCTTCCAAGGCTTCGGTGATGCGGTTAATCTCACGAAGATGCGTCAGGTACCTTGTGGCTGTCTCAAGGAAGATATACAACGCAAATCGATAACGCTTCCCGGTTTTGAGCAAACGATACTTGCCATTTGCCAGCACCTTAAACATCTCCTTGTCCTCGCGGCAAATGGTAACAATGGTATTTCCCTTTATCATGATACCGAGTGGAATGGTGATATAAGGAATATCGCTGTTGGGCTGGCGGTGAGGAATACGTATCAGGATGAAGGTGTAATCATCATCCCGTTCGATGCGCGGCATTTCGTCAAGGTCAAGTGAATAATTAATATATTCAGCATCTATCCCCCAGGCCACAAGTTTTTGAATTTCTTCGGGAGTCGGGTCAACTGCTTTTACCCATGTGCCATTTGCCATGGTCTCAAGTTGTTCGAGCCCGTGCTCTGTTGTTTTATAAATGGTGAGCATGACTGCCTCCTGGGCGTGAAATCATCACGCGGGAGACCTGCTCACTCCTTCGTGATGTTATGGATATATTCTTGCAATGCGTGCCGCCCGCGCAGCGCGCGGCCTGCTACTTGGTGGTTGACTCTCAGTAGAACTTAAATCGCTCTCATCAGTAAGATACATCATTTATCCTTGCCGTTCCATCGGCTTTGATATTTTACGCCTGTTAAGTGAATTCCACAACGATTGTATAAATTGCAATTTGGATACAGCAATGCAAGCTCGGAACGATCGCTGTAATGCAGAATGTGAGATCTATTATCACTTTATGATAGCAAGTATTGCTTGACATGTTTGTGAAGCTGTATTTCAATGGACTCTATATGATCCCAGGATTGGAATTGAGCTGATCTATTTATGAATACCAGCATCTCATCATCTGCCCGTACAAGATATGACATATTCTCATCGCGCGAAACCCTGATCACAGGTTCAATTCTTCTGGCTGGATTTTTCTTTCGTCTCAGACAATATCTAACAGGCCGGTCTCTCTGGTTGGATGAAGCGATGCTGGCTTTGAATATCGTCAACCGCGATTTTGGGAACTTGTTCAAGCCACTGGATTATGACCAGGGTGCACCCATCGGTTTCATGTTGGTTGAGAAAACGTTCAGTCTGGTATTTGGAAGAAACGAGTTTTCCCTGCGCCTCTTTCCGTTCCTGGTAGGTTTGCTCTCGTTATGGATGTTTTATCTTCTGCTCAAACATTACGCGAGTGGCTGGGGACGGTGGGTGGGTCTGGTGCTCTTTGCGTTCAACCCGCGTCTGATTTATTATTCTTCCGAGGTGAAACAATATATCGTGGATGCAGCAATAACGATCCTGCTGCTACTCATTGCATTACCGTTGTTTCAAAAGCCATCACGAAAAAGGTTTGTAGCGCTCGCTGTTGTGGGTCTGCTGGCCCTATGGTTTTCACATCCTTCATTATTTGTCCTGGCTGGGATTGGATTTGCTCTTTCACTTTTCTATATTCAGAAACGAGACTATCAAAATCTTGCGTCCACTATTGGCATAGGTGTACTCTGGCTGATCAATATTGGACTCTTATTCTCTCTTACTCTGAATGATTTACGAAATAACGCTTACATGCATGAATATTGGCAGGGTGGTTTTGTGCCCATGCCGCCCTGGCTGGACCTGACCTGGTATCTGATGGTGTTTCAAAAGAATATGGACACCCAATATGGGATTGCCTATGCAGCAGCGTTAATCTTTATTCTCATGCTGGCAGGCTGGATCATGCTATTTATACAAAAGCGCGAGGTTGCAATCACACTTGCAGGCATCTTGTTTTTCACCTTGCTCGCTTCTTCCTTCGGACTCTATCCTGTGTTGGAACGAATGGGCCTTTTCCTTGTCCCAATCGGGATTTTGATGATCGCAAAATCGCTGGAAATTCCTGCTCAGAGATTGAAAAACTATCCAATTCCATCAGCAATTGTTTTATTGGTATTAAGCGCATTTATTCTTTACGGTCCCCTCACACGCTCTCTCGAGCAATTCATTACACCCAAATATTTTGAACATATTCGTCCGACGATGGGATTTTTGCAGGAAACATGGAAGGAAGGCGATAGGATGTTTGTCTCCTATGGGGCAGTACCTGCATTTGAGTTTTATTCTCCCATGTATGATCTGGAAAACATTTCGTATGTAGCGGGTCAGCGGGAAGCTTATGCAAACCCCGAATCCATTCTCGAACGCATTGCGCCATTAAGAGGTCAACATCGAGTATGGATAGTGATATCCCATGTTTATGAAAAAGGGAATTTCAACGAGAAGGACTTTTTGATCTCCTATCTTGATCAGATTGGGGATAAAAAGCGCGAGTTCCGTGAGCCGGGAACGTCAATCTATTTATATCTGTACGATCTGGCTGACTGAATTAGTTTGATTTATTCTTCGCCTTCATCCCCAGCGACACCAGGTTGTTCCACCCTTAATACTTCCCCATGCATATTGATAATAATCTTGAATCCCATCATGCCCAGATAAGCACGCATATCCTCAGGGATGCCTGTTTGCATCAACTGGTCGAATTGTTTATCAATGTTCTTCAGTTGACTTTCAATCGCGGCCTTGGTGAACACATCCTCCTGGCCGAGCATTTTCGCAGCCTCCTCAGAGATGAAGCCTTCACTGCCTTTCATTAAGTCAGCGAATTGAGCTAATACGGCGCGATCCACCTGTTCCGAGGGAATGTGTCTGCGAAAACCCGCGTCATCCACAACATAGCAGGGTTCATCACCTACCAGAGCGCTTTCGACAGCGTTGCC
>DAINRK010000015.1:0-10468 GCA_036741855.1 Anaerolineales bacterium | reverse complement strand
CTACTCTCCTTCCCCTCCACTGCGGCAAGCAGGATTCCCGCAGCAATGCCAAGGCGGCGATCAAGCATGTGTGATACATCCATGCTGAAGTCAAGGTTCAATTCGTAACGGAAGAGATTGAAATTCTGTCTGAGATCTCCAACACGCGTCTCGCCGAAAGTAATGTCATAGTTCTGAGGCAGCCATGAGCCAAGTACGAGACGTCGCAGCAACGCCAGCCCGATACTATCTTCAAATAGCAATCCAACTACCCTATCGTTCACATCCAGCACTTCCCATTCATCCCGCAGCAATGAACGCAGGCCTTTGCGACGCAACGCACCGACCTTTTGATTCATCGCCGTATCCACCACATCGTATGCGGCGGAGAAGTCAATGATCTGACGCGCCTTGATGCTCAACACTTCCTGAGTTTTGGATTCGTCTGAATACACCCGGATATCCTCGCGCAGACGGAACATTCTTTGTTCACTGAACATCACCTGGGTCCCCATCGGGTCATAAAAACGGAACTTGCCTGTCAGCGCTATGGCTTGACGTTTGAGTAAATAGCGTGGGTGTTGAAAAATTGGATTCATGCTTTCCTTTTCGTAAAGCGAGACGCTTTACATTAGAAGATTTGGATTTTTGTCCCTTCGCCCGGCAAATGGACATAATCCTCATCCGCTGGGACGGTGGGCTTGGTCCAGCGATACAGGAACTTCGCGGACTCGGAAGGCAGGTTCACGCAGCCGTGACTGCGCGGGCGTCCATAATCGTTATGCCAGTACGTTCCATGGAACGCGTTGCCCGCACCCGTAAAGAATGAACACCACGGTACACCGGGCAGGCTATACACCGACTCATTCTCAACCGCGTCGCCTTCATTCGTCATATGAACGGAAGGTCCTTTATGATATGTACGAAATTCTCCCTTTGGAGTGTCAGTTCCTTTTACGCCACTTGCGCAGCGTTCCGAAAAGACAAGTTTCTCTCCCTCAAATGCAGTGACCAGTTGTGTGCTGAGATCCACAACAATGTGCTTCTCTTCATCCGGCACTGCCGGTGAAAGCGTGGATAATTCATCATTGGATATCAGCCGAATGTCATGAGATGACACGTAAAAGTTCTTCTTGAGATAGAAATCGTAAATCTCGTACCAGATGCTTTTTTCATCACGTTGCACAATAACTCTTTTTATCCAATGTGTGCTGCCATAATAGAGGCGGTAGCCAGTCTCAGCATACACATAAGGTTCCTTCCGCGTAACGCTGAACGGGACGGTGATCTCTCCAACCTGTCCTTTTTCAGGGATGTTGAAAATCGGCTTCTGATAGTTCTTTTCCACCGGCTGGATCCAGCCCGAATAGGTATAACCATCCTCAACCTGATACCACACACTGTTATATGGATTTCCCTGCTCGCCATTGTCATCTATAGCTGTAATTTCCAGCACTTGATCGGCGCCAAAATGATGGATCTTATTCGCATTGAAGTTTGGTGCATCATAGAGCGGTATCCCACTCCAGGTGATGCGCCCGAACTTGATCATGGGAGCCGTGAACGCACGAGCAACGATTAGGTCCTTCAATGCAAAGGCAAGCGTGCCTGCGCTGGCAAGTTTGAGAAAATCACGACGGGAGATTTGGGGATTTAGCATAATCGTAAGAACTTTTCCAGGATTAGATTCTCTGTCCTTCGGCTTTGAACACCGCCAATAACAGATACTAAGTTTAACCGCAAAGATGGAGAATCTGTTCCACCTATTACTTTTTTCTTATACTTTGATCTCTACGTTTGTCCCGACATAGCCATAAGCCAGTTGCTTGTTAGGTGCCACAGTCGGCCTGGTCCAGCGATATAGCCATTTGGCGGCTTGCGGCGTCAGGTTGATGCAGCCGTGGCTATGTGGACGTCCGTAGTCGTTATGCCAGTACGTGCCGTGAAAAGAGATTCCGCTCTCTGTAATGTACAGCACCCAAGGCACACCGGGCAGGTCGAAGCCATTTGAGGCAATATCGCCAGCTGCCATATGCCTCGTGGGGCGTTTATGATAGGTGATGAAATCTCCGATGGGCGTTGTATATTTTCCGCTCAGGCGTTTGCCGCCGGTGGATGCGCGGGTGGCGAAGACGAGCTGTCTGTATTCATAAGCCAATAACAACTGCTCATCGAGGCGGACTTGGATCCTTTTGTTTTCGTCAGGGATATGCGGAGATAACGGAGTCAGTTCTGAGTCCGGGATGAGGCGGATGTGCTGCGCGGGGATGTAATAGTATCGATCAAATTTATCGTCCAGAAGGGCATACCATACACTGTCATCCACAGGATGGATCGCGCTCGCTGCAATCCAATGGACAGTTTCATAGTACAAGCGATAGACCACTTCCGCGTTCGCGTCTGGTTCGATACGCGCCTCGGTGAATGGCACACTGATTTCCCCCAGCGCCCCTCTGAGTGAAATTTGCTGCGGGTGGTTCAGAATCGTGCGAACGGGTTGGATGCTTCCTGAATAAACGTATCCCTTATTCTCGACCTGATACCACACCCGGTTATATGCGGATTCATCGTCGCTGATGGTTGTATTGGTGATGGGAAGAATCAAATCGCGCCAGTATAGATTGGCGCGTTTGGATTTGGAATTTGGCTCATCATACGCCCACAGGACACGGTCAATGACCCGTGCTTGAAGATTCTCGAAGTCATCCTGTTGAGGGAGGTGCGAAGAAAGATCAGGCAGATATATCCCCATCAAGCCGTAACCACTTAACTTAAGAAAATCACGCCGCGATAAACTGACCTTACTCATTTCATAATCTGACACAGAGTCACGGAGCATTATTTTTCTCTGTGTCTCTGTGGTAATTTTTTTAATAATGCACATCTACCTCGGTGCCTTCGAATGCCCAGTTATACAGCCATTGCGCATCGGGAATCGAAAGGTTCACGCAGCCATGACTCATCGGTGTGCCAAAATTGTTGTGCCAATAGGTTCCATGCAGACCGTAGCCTTTATAAAAGTACATGGTATATGGCACATTGGTCAAGTAATAACCAGGACCTGACATGGTCGTAGATTTAAGTTTGATCCATATCTTGTACTTGCCAGTGACCGTTGGGGTCCGCGATGTGCCTGTGGACACAATGAACGCATTCACGATGATGTCGCCTTCATAAGCATACACGCGTTGTTCAGAAAGATTGACATCGATCCACCGTTTGCCGTTACCTTTATCAGGATAAGGTCCCAAAGCGACTGACGCAGGGGATTCGCTTGTTGGCGTATCAACAATGATCTCCATTGCCATTGTGCCAGGCGTTTCGGTGGCTGCGGGAGTGGGCGAAGCCAGTGATGCTTCGGTTGGAGTAGATGCGGGCAAATCTGATGGAGATAAAGTTGGTTTTTTCGTAGGCACTGATTTTGGCATGGATGTCGGTGCTGCTGTAGGAGTATCTGCAGGTTGAACCCCGGCGAAAGCACTCACACCAATCGGCGTGACCGTGGGCTTGGCACATCTACAGCTGCCCAATGATTTTCCTGTTCGAACGCAGGTGCGCTCACATTCCTTAGCAAGGATGCCACAGAGGGTCTGGTCACTGCGAATACTGCCGCCATGACAAAGATGACACAACCTGCTCCAACTAATAAGGCTGGAAAAAGCCAGTTTGTCCCGGTACGTTTTAGAGCAGGGATTGCAACCGCTTCGCGATAGACACGTTTGGGCTGCTCTGCCGCAACTACGTCTTCGCGATCCTTCGATACACTCAGGACACCGCGCTTTTCTTCAGAGGGGATCGGGACATTCAAAGCCCCGGCTTGTTTCAACCGACCGGAAGTCCACGCTACAGCCTGGTGAGCGCGCGTGCTTTGCGGGTTGATTGACAGCGCTTTCTGGGCATAAGCAAGAGCATCCTGCGGATTTGTGTCAGACGCGGCAAGTACCAGCCACACATCCTCCATCTCTGGCGCGAGCAGCGCGGCTTGTTCACCTAATTGACGGGCAAAGGCTTTATCACCGCGGCGTAAGGCTTCACGTGCTTTGATGACGTACTCATGAGCTTCGATGTATTTCGTGTTCATGTGATTACCTTATTCGATAATGCTCTGGATGACTAAATGCTCAAGCCGCTGTCCTCGGCGGCAACTCTTCTCAGTACAAGCTCTCCGCCGGGGACGGCGTCGGAAGCAAAGGCTACCATCTGATTTCTACAGGTGTGCCCAGTTCCGCCCAATCATATAACAACAGCGACTCATACGTACCAAGCACTACACAACCGTACGAAACCGGACTACCAAGAAATCCCTCCCACAGGGTCGCTCCATTTGGAAGGATCGGCAAGGCATGGATACCATTTTCAAGGCCGCCAGAGTAATAGATCCCCAGCCAGTTTGGCATCCAGATATTCCATGTGGAGCCATAGGCGTTGGGGAGTTTTGTCTGGACTTGAAACACTCCAATACGCGTGGAATTTCTTATGCCTGTAGATGCTACAAAACTATAAGTGAGCGCATCATTTTCATAGACGTACATGTGCTGTTCTGAAATATCCACCAGAATGTACTTTGATCCATTATAGGCAATTACCGGTGCCTGATTTACATTAGAGGTCTGCGCTCCACTCACGATTTCCATCACCATCGAGCCAGTTGTTTCAGTCGCTGCAGGTGCGATCGTTGGGACAGATACAGGGATGTTCGTTGGTGTGTATGTAGGCTTTGGCACGCTCGCAGATGCCCAGAGGTTCTCCTGGGTTGGACTCACAGTACTAAATATCGAGGCGCTGACAGGTGATGACGAGAGGGCAAAAGGGACCAGTCCCCCGCAGAGTACCAGACACAGAATAAGCAGAAGTGGCAGGCGATTGTGTCTGTTGGATGACATGGCATTTATGGGATGACGTTCGGGATGGGTGTTGGTTCGATGTTCTCGTTATTGGCAAAACATAAAATACCCGCCACTACTCCTGCGGCAACCCGATCTGTTTGCTGTGTCAGGATCTCACGATCCAGGTTTAAGAATCCCGTTTCGATGATCGCGGCAACAGTACTTGGGTCAATTTCGCGGAAGGCATGATACTCGCGCATATCTGCGGTGATGCTTCCCGCGTGGAAGGCGAGGTTGGTTGCGCTCTGATAACGATCCACCAGGCAAGCCGTGAGGCGGTTAGCGCGGTTGACATCATAGGTGTTCAGTGCCGCGGCGACCTTGAAACCAGTCGCTTCATCGTTGACATAATCACATGAGTCATTGTGAATGGAGACAATTGCAAGCGCGCGATAGCCGTTCAAACGAGTATCGAACTCGCGAAGTAAATCCACCTGATATCCAATTTGTGTTAATTGCTCTTGAACCAGTGCGGCAATTTCTAAGTTCACATCCGCTTCGGTGAGCGTGACATTCCCATTCCCATCGACGCAGACCGCGCCAGAGTCGTTGCCCGAATGCCCCGCCACGATACCCACGCGTAATTGTGGCTGCGATGCGAGCGGAGCGCCCTGTGCGGCCTGCGGTGTGAGTATGAGACTCAACCGTTCATAAAAAGCACCCGCTACCAGTCCACGCGAGGGCAGTGCTGTGAAAAGCGTTGCCAGTAAAATGGCAATGCCAAGTGTGGATTGCAACGCGCGTAACGGGCGTGCGCGTCGTGTCGGACTGGGAGGAGTGGATTCCATGCCAATTTCGTGTAATAGTACCTTATGAGGGAAATAACGCGCAAGGGTTTAAGTATGTCAGGATGAGCACAATTTTTATCTTGACTCACCTACCTCTCACCATTATGATGAATTTTCACTGGAGAAAACCTATATGACATTAGACTCTGAAACCCTCCGCCATGCAATGCGCGCCTGGACGACGGGTGTTGCGGTCGTCACTGCGAAATATGAAGATCAACACTATGGCATGACGGTCAACTCATTCAACTCTGTTTCGCTCGAACCGCCAGTGATATCAGTTGCATTAAAACAATTAACTCATACTCATGAGCTCGTTACAAAGTCTGGCTTATTCGCAGTAACGATTCTCAATTCTGGACAGAAAGAGCTTGCTGATCGTTTTGCCGGAAAGATTCCCGGCATTATCGATCGCTTCGAAGGAGTGGAAACTGGCAGGCTTTCTATTGATGCTCCCATTATTAAAAACGGGATGGCTTATTTCAATTGCCGTGTGATGAATTCAACACCGATTGGTGAAAATACATTATTTATTGCTGAGGTCATTGATGCCAGTGGTGAAGGTGAAGGCGACCCGCTGGTGTATCATAATCGCGTGTATTGGAAGTTGGCCCCCACCCAACCTTCCCCCAAATTCTCCGAATTTAGGGGAAGGCAAGGGAGGGGGTAGATGCGATGGAAGACAAACTTACGCTCGAAGAACAACAAACATTGCTGCGCCTGGCGCGCGATGCAATAGAGCGCGGGGTAAAGGGCGAGAAGTTATTTCCTCTCGATGAAACCATGCTGACACCTCATTTGCGTGAACAGGGATCCTCATTCATCACATTGACCGTGCGAGGAGAACTACGCGGCTGCATTGGCGCGCTGGAGCCATATCAGTCTCTTGCAGAAGATGTACGCGAACATGCTGTCGCTGCCGCGCTCAAAGACCCGCGTTTCCCTGCGGTGAGAAAAGAGGAGTTAAACGGGATCCGGATCGAAGTCTCGCGATTGACGCGCCCGATCCCCCTTGAATATGAAGATACGAATGACCTCCTGTCCAAGTTACGACCGCTTGTTGATGGAGTCATTCTGCGTGACGAGTATCGACGCGCCACATTCCTTCCGCAAGTCTGGGAAAAAATTTCAGACCCCGCAGAATTCCTGAGCAATCTTTGCTATAAGATGGGCATGAAAGAAAATCTCTGGCGAAACAGGCATTTGGAGGTGTATACGTATCAAGTGGAGGAATTTCAGGAGTGATGCGTTTCATGAGTAGGGTAAAATCAGCGCATGGCTGACCCCGCTCGTATCAACTCCCCCTCTCCTGAAACGAGAGGGGCTGACGATAGCATCTTCCAGGAAGCAGTAGAAGCCCTGCGGGAGGGAAATAAAACCAAAGCCCGTGACTTGCTCACGGGTTTGCTTAAAGAGAACCAGAATAACGCAACATATTGGGTGTGGATGAGCGCCGCGATGGATTCAGCCAAGGAGCGCGTCTACTGCCTGCAAACCGCGTTCAAACTGGACCCTAATAATGCTACCGCCAAACGCGGCTTGATCCTGCATGGCGCGTTACCTGCCGATGAAACCATTCAGCCTTTTTCATTAAACCGTCCGCGCACCTGGGAGGAGAAACTTCTACTGGCGCATGAAAAGCCCAAGCCAAAAGGCTGGGCAGCTGTCAGGGCCAGCCCGGTCTTCCGCTTTGGAGGGGTCGTTTTACTTGGCGCGGTGATTATCGGCGCGGTCGTTTTCGGATTCATCATCCCGGGTTTCAATCAGGTAACGCGCTTGCCTACCCGAACGCCCGGACCCTCCCCAACGTTTTCGCGTACTCCCACATCCATCAATTCGACGGGCCTGCCCACTGCACAAGGCACACCCGCGCCACTATCTGATTTACTTGCTGAGCCATATACACCGACACCGTTATATGTAGCAATCGAGCGTTCACCGCTCACCGGTGATTACGTGCTTCGATTTAACGCCGCATATGGGGCAGGCAAATGGGATGAAGCCATCGCGGCCCTGGATGAGATTATCAAACTCGAACCCGGCGCGCTCTATGCATACTACTATAAAGGTGAAGCCAATCGCTTCAAAGGGGATGCTGGCAGTGCCATTGCAGCGTATCAATCTGCCTTGGGTGTAGATCAGAGCTTTGGTCCGGCTTACGTGGGCTGGGCACGCGCACAATTGATGAACAACCCTAATGCGGAGGTGCTCTCCATTTTGGATGAAGCGATCCGGTCGGACCCGAACTTTGGGGAGGCATACATCGACCGCGCCGCCGCGAAACTAAGACAGAACGATATCCAGGGCGCGCTCGCAGACCTCGACACGGCCAACGAACTGCTGCCCAACTCACCACTGGTCTTTTTGCAACTTGCACAAGCGCGGTTAAAAGCCGGAGAGATTGACCTAGCAATCGGCGCTGCGAGACGCGCCAATGAATTAGATGTGACTATGCTGCCCACTTATCTTTTGCTTGGGCAGTTGTATGCCGAGGCCGGAGAAGATGAAGCAGCTCTACAGGCTTTGGACATTTACTTGAAATATCGACAGACCGATCCGGAGGCTCACCTCCTGGTCGGATACATTCATTTCGACAATGGGGATTATCAGGAAGCCATTCACGCGATGAACCGAGTCATCACGCTGGATCCAAACCGAAGAGAAGCATATCTACACCGGTTCTTATCGAATGTGGAATTGGGCAACGGTGACGCCGCAGATGAAGACATCGACCGCGTTCTATCGTTCTACCGTGACCTGTTCGAAGCCAATATCGCGATGATCCGTTTGCACCTGCTTCAGGGACGGGATGGGAGTGCGCTGCTGCTCTTGGATAAAGTTGAAGCATTGGCAGAGACTGATGAACAAAAAGCGCTGGCATATTATTGGAGCGCAAAGGTTTATGAAACGCGCGAAGACCTAAAGAACGAGGCAGCCTCCTGGACTCAACTGCTCGACCTGCCCGCCCGTGCAATGACAGATGAAATGCGTACGGAAGCAGAAGAGCGCCTGGCTGAGATCAGCACACCGACTGCTACGGTTACGCCCTCGCGAACACCCACACGGACTCCGACCAGCAGACCAACAACACCTACCAGGACTCCGACACCTACGAGAACACGTACTCCCACGCCCACGCGAACACCAACTCCAACGCCGTAAGTTCTTTGGTTGTCGCCTTAGGCGGGAAATAAAATTTAGATTAATGTACCTATAATATAATTCAAGAAGCTATGGCTAAGATAACGAGCCCCTTACGATATCCTGGTGGGAAATCGCGTGCTGTACGGCAAATGAAGTTTCTCTTACCGAAAGAGTTCGAAGAATATAGAGAACCATTTGTCGGCGGTGGGTCTTTCTTTATATATCTAAAGCAAAAACAACCGCATCTCAAAATCTGGATCAACGATTTGAATCCAGAGTTATATTATTTTTGGAAGTCTGCCCAACTTGATTCAGAAAAACTTGCGCGTGAAGTACTAAAAGTGAAAAAGGAGAGAAATGATGGGCAGGGCTTGTTTAATGAGTTGGTCAACATCAATATTGACTCATTAACAGATTTTGAGCGTGCAGTCCGCTTTTTTGTGCTCAATCGCATCACCTTTTCGGGTGTTGTCGAATCTGGCGGCTATTCAAAACCGGCATTTGAAGGCCGGTTCACGGAATCATCTATTGAGCGCGTTTCAAAAATGGGTCCAATTTTGGAAGATGTCAAGATCACTCATTTAGATTACCGGGAACTTCTAGTTGATGGTGACCAAAATGTCTTCACCTTTCTTGACCCTCCCTATTTCAAGGCAACCAAATCAAGGCTATATGGAAAAAACGGCGTTTTACATACAGGTTTTAACCATAATGAATTTGCAGATGAAATGAAAAAATGTAAACATACTTGGTTGATTACTTATGATGATTCCCCGGTGGTTCGGAAGAACTTTTTCTTCGCAAAAATTTATGAATGGGAATTGCAGTATGGCATGAACAATTACAAACAGGGAAAAGCCGAAAAAGGCAGTGAACTCTTTATTTCAAATTACGATTTGCCGAGATTATCCAAACCTAAAATTGATACAGAAAGCGCCTCCATACAGTTGCATTTGCTCTAATAAAAACTTCGCAATCTGGGAAATTGTTATTATGTAGCACAACCATACGTCACCACTTTAGGGTACAGGATACAGCTTTTCTCCCCGAATAACATACCTGTCATCAGATGACCAGGCGAGATCTCCATAAATACCGCTGGAATTATTCTCTAACTCGCCAATGATTTGAACATTGCCTGCCAGGTCAATTACGACGACCTGTCGATCCGCATTGATTGTGGCAACGCGGGTATTGTCATTCGACCACGCCGCGGGTACCAGGCGGCTGAAGGATCCACCGCCTCCCAAGTATTGACCTGTCGCAGATAGTAAGGTGCCCGTGGGATTTAACAAAGCAAAGTGGCTTAAAAAAATAAAATCACGGTTTCCATTAATACGAATTCTCTCGCTGCTATCCATGACTTGCCTGCTCTTAATTTCGCTTGTTCCATCCTGCCACAAGCCCCCATCAAGGCGCAAGGTTCCATCAGCATTTGCGGCGGGAAAGACAACAAATGCCCAACTTAAGTCTTTATTGAACGCGGCAAACCAGACTTGTTCAAATAGGTTTGTTATTCCTCCTGTATTCGGATCCAAGGCGAGCAATCCAAAAGGAGTATTCGAGTCAGGGATTGAATCAGGGAAACCAGATCTGCTGATAAAGTAAAACGCTGCACCATCCTCTTTCCATCCTATAAAGTCGATATAGTCTCCTGCCGTCCCAGAAAAA
>DAINRK010000014.1:0-21197 GCA_036741855.1 Anaerolineales bacterium | reverse complement strand
GCGCGGTGGTTATTACTTCACTGTTTGATGATACCTATAGCCTTGGGTACATCGATTTTCGAAAACCGGGTGAAATTGATAAAGTACAACTGAAAGGTATTCAGCATACAGGGGTGGGAGAGATGGTCGAACTTGTCCATCTCAAAAGGGATCGTTATCTTATCGTATTCAACATTGATGGATGTTCGTGGGTGTATGAAGGTGTATTCAATGAGAAGAAACGACTGATGAATCTGAAACATACATTGGTCGGACTCAAGCCCCTGGATAATGGAATGCTCGAACACGTCGATTACGACAAAAAGGATGATGTCTTCACCTTTTCCTTCTCAACGGCAACATCGCCTACGCAAATTTATACGATCAGCGGTAAAAAGCGGAACAGGATTACACTCCATACGAACGAAAGGATTTTGGGGATTCCGGACGGGATTTTGTCCGAAGGAGAAGACGCGTCGTTCATTTCTCACGATGGCTTGCGCGTCTCTGCCCGGCTTTATCTCCCATCCAAGAGACTCGGCTTTAAAGGTCCGCGCCCGGTTGTCTATTATATTCACGGCGGTCCACAGGGACAGGAACGCCCGGACTTTGCCTGGTTCTCCATGCCCTTGATCCAATATCTGACCCTGCGCGGATTCGCAGTCTTTGTGCCGAACGTGCGCGGCTCTACTGGTTATGGTCTTTCCTATACCAAGCATATCGATCGCGATTGGGGCGGGCAGGATCGTCTTGATCAC
Source organism: Anaerolineales bacterium (assembly GCA_036741855.1). GTDB lineage: Bacteria > Chloroflexota > Anaerolineae > Anaerolineales > Villigracilaceae > Defluviilinea. Next base: position 20,460 of record DAINRK010000014.1, on the reverse strand, counting down.
GTTCACGCGATGAAGGAAATTTTGCCCAAAGACAAAAGAGTGGATGCTTCTCGCGCAGCAGTTGTGGGTCGCTCCTATGGTGGATATATGTCCTTGATGCAGGCTGGCCTGCACCCTGATTTGTGGAAAGCCAGTTGTGATATGTTCGGTCCCTATGATCTCCTAACTTTTTCCGAACGCATCCCTCAAACCTGGAAGCCCTATTTCAAGATGGTAATTGGCGATGCTGAAAAAGAGGATGAACGCGCCGACATGATCGAACGTTCACCCAAGACTCACATCCATAACATGGCTGCACCGATGCTTGTGATTCAGGGACGAAACGACCCGCGCGTGGTGGCGGCCGAGTCAGAAGATTTGGTCAATAAGTTAAGAGGCGAAGGCAAAGATGTGGAAATGCTGATCTTCGAAGATGAAGGTCACGACGTGCTCAAATATGAGAACCGCGTCACCTGCTACAACGCCATCACCGATTTCTTTGCGAAACATTTGAACCCGTAGTTTACGAAAAGTCATTGCGAGCCCCGAGCGATAGCGAGTAGGCGAAGCAATCTCCTGTTGAGGAGGAAATTGCTTTGCCGCCGCATAGCGGATCCTTGCAATGACATGCAATCCAAATGACCCTCCCGACTCTCCTCTTTGCGTTTCTGGTTGCCTTGTTTTACGGCGTGCTATATCACTTGATTCGCGACGGAGGCTTTTGGCGACTGATCTTGTACATTGTATTGAGTGCTGCTGGCTTCGCAATCGGTCACTTCGTCGGACTCTGGCGTGGATGGGTATTCGTTCCGCTTGGTTCGCTTAATATTGGGATGTCCTCACTGGGCAGTCTGCTCATCCTTGTATTCGGCGACTGGCTGAGCCGCATGGAAACCAACCCGGAAAGCAAGGTATAATTTGTGTTAACCAAATTGTGGCTGTCACCGTCATGGTGACAGTCATTTCATTAATAAAAGAGAGCGACATGGAGCAACTTAGATTTTTTATTGATTTATTTTTACATCTTGATGAGTACATGGCGAATCTCATCAGCCAATATGGCGCATGGACCTATGGAATCCTGTTCATGGTCATTTTTATGGAAACGGGCTTTGTCGTAACGCCGTTCCTGCCCGGTGATTCCTTGTTATTTGCGGCCGGCACGTTTGCCGCCCTCGGCTCGATGAACGTCTGGTTATTGATGCTTCTGCTTATAATCGCGGCGATTGCCGGTGACACTGCAAATTATTGGATTGGTCATTACCTCGGTGACCGCGCCTACAACATCAAATGGATCAAGAAGGAATATCTCGACCGGACGCATGCCTTCTTTGAAAAGCATGGAGGCAAGACGATTTTCCTGGCCCGATTTGTTCCGATCGTTCGGACGTTTGCTCCATTCGTAGCCGGCATGGGGCGTATGTCCTATGGCTATTTCTTTTCGTACAACGTGTTTGGCGGCATTATATGGGTCTTATTGTTCACATTATTGGGTTTCTTCTTTGGCAACATTTCGTTTGTCAAGCAGAACTTCGAACTTGTTATCCTGGCCATCATTTTTATTTCTGTCGTTCCTGCAGTTTGGGAGGCATGGAAAGCCCGTCGCGAAATAAGGGCAGAAAAAGCCAAAGCGGAGGCAGAGACGCCCTAGGGCGTCTCTTTTTTTGCAGCATCTATGAAGTGGATAACAATTCTCTTTACCCTGTTTATCATTCTGATCATTGTCCTGGCAGATAAAGGGCAACTCGGTATTCTCAAGCTTGTCAATCAAATTCCCTATGGCGATAAAGCAGGACATTTCATTCTGTATGGAATCCTCACCTTTTTGATTGACATGACCCTTTTCCAGGCGCTCCCGCTCCGAAGTCCAAAGCTGATCGCCGTTATAAGTGGCCTGACCCTGGCCTCATTAATCGGACTCGAAGAGTTCTCGCAACAATATTTTGTGAGCCGTACATCCAGCCTCATCGATTTGATCGCCAGCTATCTCGGCCTGATCTTTTTTTCGTGGCTGGCGTTGAGGCTCAAAAAGTAGGACGATCTACGCAAGCTTCGCGTCCGATGTCATTATTTCGGTGATAGCACTAAATGTCCTTCGGCTCCTGCCATGATCTCATTTTGATCCCACATCATTGAATAGTATTTGACGTCCGCCCACAACTCAGACATATCAGAATAGTGCGGATGATACGCATGGCCTGACTGACCTGTGGTATGGACAGTAACGGAATTATTCAGATTGCTCAAATCCACAATCATGCGCATCGAAGGTACATCAACTACTTGATAGCCTTCAGTTGCATCCCATGCCGTCGCGTTGATGATGGAACTTCCTCCGCCTGTAGGGAAAGCTCCGCGGTTGAATAATGCTTCGATCGGAGGGAGGCCTGACTTACCTAACGTGCCATTTCTGAACGTGGCTGTGTGGAGCTCACCCCAGGTCCATTTGGCAGGTTCATTACCTAATAGCTTTTCGAGTTCAGCAATTCCATTGGCAAAGGACTTCTTTAGAATATCCTCGCGCGTCTCGACAACATCTGGTGTTCCCTTATCGTCCCACCAGCCGCTATCCACGCTCAAGTTTCGCATGAACTCGCCGTAGCGGGAACCTCCCTCTGGCCAATAGAGTTCAGGCATGTCATCGTCACAAGTATTTTGTAAGAGATGCCGCCAGAACGCTTCGAAGGCTGCCGCAGCGGCGGAATCTGCCCTTGCTTCGAAATCCCAATTCTTCAACAAATCTAACGCTGCCGTCTGATTAGGGGTTCCGGACTCAAAATTGATTTGAATAAGTAAAGGAACGAAGACAGGCCCATTCGCGTCAAATGAATCACCCTGGATCTTTTGCATGTAAGCCAAATCAATCTTGCCTGGCGCATTCTCGACCATATCTACAATGCGTTGGGCGCGGAAACCATAGTTCCAATCCTTCGTGATGAGATAAGGGTAATCAGTTGGTGGGACCTGGTTATTAGCGGTCACGATATACCCTTCAGGAGGATTGAATGTATAAGGCAATTCTTCGAATGGAATGAAGCTTGTCCACTCATATTCATCCGTCCAGCCAGGTACTGGGAACGTGCCATCACCATTTGCACGAATGGGAATATCGCCCGGCATTTGATAACCGATATTCCCTTCAACATCTGCATATAGTAAATTCTGCGCGGGCACATGGAAGTGTTTCGCGGCTTCACGAAAGTCCTCCCAATTCTGCGCCTGGTTGAATCCCCACACGGCTTCAAACGGTGTGGATGGCGAGAGTGCAGTCCATTTCAGTGAGATCACATATTGCTCCGGCAACGCGATGCCCACGCGCTCTTTAAATGGAACGAACTCCGGATCATCACTCGTGTTTTCGTTTTTTAAGTCGCCGTATGTTTCAGAGATAACGGGACCATGTCTCGTCAAACGAACCGTGATTTCAACCGGGTCGCTGCCTGCAACGTTTATTGTTTCCTGGCGCGTATCAAAATCAACCCACTCTCCATTGACTTCATATTGATTGGGATTATCGGGATTCACTCTTTCAACATATAAGTCCATTACATCAGGACCAACATTCGTAAACCCCCAGGCAATTTTGTCGTTATGGCCGATGATGACTCCCGGTACGCCAGCAAAGGTGAAACCAGCAACATTATACGGACACTCTTCTGTGATGGGCTTGCATTCAAGATGAACCTGGTACCAGATGGATGGCATCTGGATACTTAGATGCGGGTCGTTGGCGAGAAGTGGTAGCCCTGTCGTTGTGCGAGAGCCTGAAACTGCCCAGGAGTTCGATCCGATTCCGTCGGTAATGGGACCCAGCGCGACGTCCAGAAGCGAAGTGTTATATCCCAGCGTGGCCAAGGTTTTTTCAGGGATGTTAAATGCCAACGGTTGAGGCGCGGCGTTAGCGGAACTTCCATTCCCAATCTTGTTGACGATCACCGGATGATCCTGAGGATATGGCGGAAATAACGCGCCTACCTGTTCAGGCTTTAGCGTTTTGAGCAGAACAGCGCGCTCGATCTCTTCATCCATGTTGCCGCGCAGGTCCCATGCCATTGCCTTGCCCCAGGTGAGACTGTTGACCGGAGTCCATGGCTCGATTTTATAGTCAGGGCTGAGCAAACCAAGAATCGTATATTCAAGACTTAAAGCAGTGGCTTCATGATCCTGTAGATAAGCATTCACGCCCGAAGTGTAAGCTGTAAGGTTTGATTTCAATTCAGGAGATAACTGCTCCCATTCCTGTTCTGCAGTCACGCGCCAGCCAAGTGTGCGGAGAAAGGCATCCGTTTCCACCTCTGAAGAGAACATCTCAGAGATCGTCCCCGAGCCCACGTGCCGCCAGAAATCCATTTGCCAGAAGCGGTCCTGCGCGTGGACAAATCCCTGCGAGAAGAAAAGATCGTGGGGTGTGGTTGCATAGATGTGTGGGACACCCATGCTATCGCGATAAATATCTACTGTGCCATCGAGTCCTTCAAGCTGGATTTGGCCGTTAACTTGTGGAAAGGATTTGGGAGCGACTGTGTTAGGCAGGTAACTTTTGAAATAATAGATCCCGCCAGTGCCAAGCAAGAAAACAACAATCAAGGCCCCAAGCCCAATACGTTTCAAAGTAGTTTTTACCATGAGGTGTCTCCAAAGTTTTTAGCTACTAAGTACGGTTGCCCTTACTTAATGTTCCCTAGCAGGCGAGGGAACCAGTACCATAACAGATCGGCAGCGGGTTTTCCATAAATGGATGCGGACTTATCCAGCAATGCCACAGGTGAGAAGTAACCACGGCTAACAAGTCCACTAACCCATGATCGCGCGTTGATCGCATTGAACATGGCATCATAGATATCCACTTGTTGCTGCATATCCAAATTCACATTGTTGATATCAGCATTGGGTCGGTTGAGCACAGTCCAATCGAAACAACCACCATTTCCATTTGGAATGCATCCTGTCGCCGAATAAGTCGAAGATGGATAGGATAAAGCGATGATAAAAGGCTTGTTGACCTGCACTTGCACAGGCGCGACGTTATTTTCAAGCAAACGACCCGCTTCATTGAGCAGATCTGCTTTGTTGGGATTTGCCTGGTCACTTAACTTTACAAACCAGAGCAGGTAAACACCATCTGTATCTTTTAGGATATTAATTGGCGGCTGAAGCACACTGTTATCGTATGGGATAGCAAAGAGTACATTTCCATGGAAATGTTGTCGAACTTCTGAAATGACATTTTTCCAGCGTGCTTCCGCGTCAGCCGGGACGCCGCTCGAGCTGCCATCAGAAAGCGTCCCAGCAGGAAGAGCCGGCGCGATCCAGTCCCCTCCGAGGATCAACGCCTGCGAACCAGATAAAGTCGCCAAATCTGCAAAATGGACCGCGAAAGCACGGTAGTGGTCAAACCAGGTATTCCACCAGTTGCCATCACGCGGCGCGGTCTTCCAGAAATCATTGGCACTCACCCCAAAGCGTGGCTGGGGAAAGATCGCCACATTCAGATTGATGGCACGGGCCTGCGAGACGGATGTAACTATGTCTGTCCAGAACGCGTCCTTGCCGGGCTGTTCCACAAAGGTCAAAGGATTATTACGAGTGTATGTCCATGTCGGTGTGTAGCTCACCCAGTTGGACCCGATGGCCTGAATATTTTGCAATGCATGCGTATTGAATATTGGCACACTTGGATCGTAATAGGATTGAAATTCGACACCTGCCATAAAACCGGTGCCGCGGGATTGGATATTTGTTGCCACGAGAGTTGCACTCCCAGCTTTTTGATTCCATACCCATGGGTTCACGGTGTCAACAATATCCTGCGGCGCAATGCTGGGCGCGACTGTTCGTCCGCGTGCATTCGGACCGGCCGTCTGGGCGTCATCTGCTGAGTCGCATTGCGCGTTTCGACAATAGCGATAACCGAAGGAACCAATGATATTCAGAGGCCCGTAAAGCTTGTAAGACCAGCGGTTCGTGCCGGTATTCCACATTGGGACTGGTGGTGTCCAGCCAAAGGGGCTGAATTGAATGTAAACGATATCGCCGCTTGGCGTATCCGAAGGCACAGTCACTTCGAAAACGATAGGCGCGTTTGGTCCAGCTTGCCAGGATTGCACTGTGTCATCGAGCGATACGTTTTGTTGAGGGACGATAATATGTCGCGTTAAGTAGCGGCCGTCCGATGTAAACTCTGAATTCCAAAAACCATCGCCAAGTGTGTATTTATATTCAACATCCGCGCCGACTGGCAGGAACAAGGAAACCGAATAACGTCCATCAGGCAGAGGTGTAAGCACAGGCATACGGTCTGCAACGGTGCTCAAACCACCGCGCAAATCGGAAAATGTGTTACCAAGCTGAAGCAAATTGCCAGCTAGTCTCAATGGCACACCTCTTTGAGTGGCCTGTGGTACCGAGACGGTGAAGATCACATTGACCAGTTGAGCAGGACTCATCCGTATTTCGACAGGCGTTCCCTGATTTTCTGCTACGTTCGCACCTTGTTGGAAGGTCTGGAACATTCCGTCAAGCGCGTATGCCACAAGATTATGAGGACCTCCCCGCAAACCCATTAATTGGAAGCGGCCCGCGGAATCTGTTTGCGCTTGAACGCCACCGGCGGTGACCATAATATCCGGAATCGGTGCACCATTGCTTGCGTTCAACACCGTGCCGAGGATAGTGCCCGATAATGTGTTCGCCGGTTTATCTGACCAGCTGTTCACCGTATCGACGATCTGAGTCGGTCCGTTCACGAGCACCAACCGGTAGCGGATTGTCCCATCTGTGTTGGTATCCTCCACGATATGTGACGCGCCGCGCCGCAGATAGCGATATTTGATAATCGCTTTATCTGGGATCGCCAGCGTAGCTGTATACGTGATAGTATCTACTGGCGTGAGCTGATAATCCACTGGATTGAGTGCCAGGCCTGTCACCTCATCCAAAACGCTGAGGGCAAGGATCTCATTCGCGGCGAGAGGTTCAGGTAAACGAACGGTAAATGTCATTTGTGCGCGCGGGGGAGGTGTGGCTGTTGGTCCACCTGGCGTTGGATTTGTTGGCCCCGACGGTGTGGGGAAGATCGGCCACTCCAACAGCGATATGGCGCAGGCCTGACTGCTCAATGCAAGGATGAGGATAAACAAAAGGATTTGACGCGGTAAAGCTGGCTTTGATTTCATTCTCTCTCCTCTACGCTCTTTACTGGACTTTTACCTGACTCTAGTAACCAGAATCGGTTACCTCTGACGCGGCTTTTCTGCGACGCCCGGCGTAGGCGACGTAACTCAAGCCAATACTGACAAAGTATAGAAAGATCATTGGAAGCATAACCAATCCCATATTGATGGGATCAACTGTCGGTGTGATGGCTGCGGCGAATATCGAGATGATAACAATCGCGATACGCCACTGTTCCCATAGATTTTTAGGTTTTATGAACCCAACGGAGGTTAGAAAATAAATTACAAGTGGGAACTCAAATGCAATCCCCATCCAAAACATCAATCCTGTGACAAAAGCAAAATAAGATTGGGGCCGCCATTGATTAGTAAATCCCATATATCTACTGATCTGATCCATCGCAGGGATGGCTGTGGGCAATAAATAATAGTAGCAAAACCAGAGACCACCCACAAAGAATAGAGCTGTCAGCGGAATGCCGATCAGGCTGTATTTTTTCTCACGCGCGGTGAGGCCGGGTGCCGCAAATAACCAGAGTTCAAAAGCGATATATGGAATTGTGATCGAAATACCGGCCAGCAGAGCAATGCGCATGAAGACGCCAATCGTTTCAGTCACTTCGATCGCCGTCAGAGGAACAAGTCCCTCGCTTGGCGCAATCAGAAAAAAGGATATTTGCCGGGTGTAGAATGCCGCAATCGTCACACCGAGGATCAAAACAAGAACGGAGCGTAGCAGATGTAAACGCAGGTTTTCAATATGGTCCACAAAACTTTGCCGTGCCTGTTGTTCGGTTGCGAGACTCGAGAAGGCATCCATGACAGGGCGATCGTCCGGCTCCGTATTTAGGAAGTTATAAATACGACGAATGGCGCGTATTGGAAATAGAAGAATGTTGTAGGCGAGGACAAATGGAAATGTGATCACCCGCCAGAATGCTCTTAGAAAATTAGTCATGCCTTTCTGATTCGTTCCCACCGTTGTCTTCATCAGTTTCCTGGATTTGTGGTTTTGGAGGTGGAGGTTGAATAGTGTTCTCAATCTCGTTAGTCCGAGACCGTCTCAAGTCGGCGGAACGTTTGGGGTCTGTGTCCAATCCCTGCCGAATGGCTTGCTCGGTCTCCTGCCAACCCACGTTGGCTTCCCTCATCAATGTAGTTGGCAGTTTGCGGATCTCGCGAGAGGTTTGCTGTAATGCTCTCCAGCCCTCTGATCTGACCAGTTGATTCAACCAGCGGCCGATGGTCTGGCCTGCCTTTTGCATGTCTTTCGGGCCCAGGACAATGATGGCAATCAGGAGAATAAAAATGAGTTCAGGGGCTCCAATACCAAGAAATTCCATTGTTGTCTATTATGCCTTTGGGATCGCCTGCTGAATTTCGTGCTGGTGATCTGCCAGCGCGCCTAGGACTCCGTTCACAAAACGGGGAGCGGAATCCGACCCGAATAACTTTGCGAGTTCCACGGCTTCATTGATCGCAACCTTGATCGGTGTTTCTTGAAGGACGGCAAATTCCCAAAGTGCAATACGCAGGATATTGCGGTCGATTGCGGCGATCTGGTCAAGCGGCCATTCGGGCGCGTATTTGGAAATGAGGTGATCGAGGCTTTGTGTGAGCGGGAGAACACCGAAAATGATCTGACGAGCAAAATCTGAAAGTTCATTCGAGAGAGGAGATTCTTCCAGCCTGGATCTAAATGTGTCAGCAGGAGGATGGTTTGCAATATCCACTTCGTAAAGTACTTGCAGGGCAAGGGATCGTGCCCTGGTGCGGGGTTTCATCCAGACTCTGCCTCTAGTTCCTCGTAATCAATATCTTCAATGTGGATTTCAACTTTAACGACGTCCATTCCGACCATTTCCTGTAAAGCGCGTGCCACCTGTATCTGAACGTTGCGACTCACTTCGCGGATATTTACGTTACTTTTTAAGATCAAATAAATATCGGCGATGAGGAGATTATCCTTAACTTCGATTCGCACGCCGTTATGTAAATCGCGTTTGAAAAGACGATTCACGCCACCTGCCACCTGCGCCATTCGGCTGACGCCGGAAACACTCAACGCTGAAAGCCGCGCAATGGTAATGAGCACATCTGGTGCAATGGTGGTTTTGGTTGGTGGGGTTTGGGTAGTCATTTGGAGTCCTTTTGTTGGATCACAGATATTAGGGATTGGAGATTTGACCACTCTCTAGTCTCTGATTTCTAATCTCGCTCTTCTACATCATCGCCATTCCGCCATCCACACCAAGCACCTGGCCTGTGATGAACGCGGCTTGATCAGAAGCCAGAAAAGCGACGGCATAAGCAATCTCTTCGGGTTTGCCTTTGCGCGCCAGTGGAACCAGTTTGAGCATAGCTTCCAACGTTTCAGGCGACATGGCATCTAGTATTTCGGTATCCACAAATCCCGGCGCAATCGCGTTGACTGTAATATTGCGTGAAGCAACCTCTCGCGCTAAGGATTTTGTGAAAGCGATCTGCCCGCCTTTGGATGCAGAATAATTCGTTTGTCCGGGGTTTCCCATTTGACCGGCCACCGAAGACATATTGATAATTCGCCCGGTGCGTTTGCGCATCATGTGTTTGACCGCGGCTTTCGAACAATTGAACGTAGACTTGAGATTGGTTGTGATCACCGAATCCCAGTCTAATTCGGACATCATCATGATCAGTGTATCTTTGGTGATGCCTGCATTATTGACCAGGATGCTCAAATCGCCAAATGTTTCGATTGCAAATTTCACTAATGCTTCTGCCTGTTTGATATCAGAGACATCTGCCTGAAATGCAGCGGCTTTTCCACCTGCTTCCTGGATTTTTTTCACAACTTCATCTGCAGCTTCAGAGGATTTATTATAGTTCACGATGACCGCTGCACCGCGTGATGCCAGTTCCAATGCAACGGCGCGTCCAATGCCGCGCGATCCGCCTGTGACAAGGGCAACCCTGTTTTCCAGCGATAATGTCTCTGCCATGTATTCTTCTCCTCGAAGAAATTATACATCATCATGTAGTAGGGGCGGAGCATTGCTCCGCCCCTACGCGGATATTATTTGCTTTTCAACCCCAACCCTAATGCAATTCCTCCTCCCAACGCGATGATGGCCGCCAGCAAAAAAGCATCCTGCCAGAATCGGATAGGAAATAGCCGAATGAGCGTATCCGAATATAGGAATAGCCACGAATCGCCCTGGAAAAAAATTCGATGAAAGCCGGAGAAGAAGTTCCAGAATACATTTGGATTGATCGCTATGCCAATAACGACAATTAACCCGACAGCGACAGCCAACCCAACCATCAACCATCCACCTCGCATCAAACCAAGACGATACGCCTGCCACCACCCGCCAAACCATGCCCAGGCTCCGAGCAGCACCAGCAAAGCAAGCGACAAATACCAGACTCTTAACGCATCTTGGGTCACGCGTTTAACATCGTCCATGTGGCTCAACTCTCTTTCATTATAGAGAGGAGTTCCATCATCGAATTTCAAATCAGCGAGATAGGAAATATCTTTATTGTTCACTAGATAATCCAAGGCATACGGCGCCCACTTCAAACGGTCTTCTTTGGTGAAGCCATAATCATCGGCAGGGAAGTAGGGCATGTTGTATTCGATTTTGAGGAACAAGGGCGTAAGTAGTATTCGCAATCCCAGACCAATAAGAGCAATAGGAACAAGGAGGGTAACGAGCCACGAGAAAATAGTAAATTTATTCACTGCAAATACTCTGTTCCACCCTCAAGGATAAAGCGGATCACCATATCATTCACGATCCACTCAATCGGCGCGTGGTCGTCGGTGAAGACTTGTGTCGTATCGTAACCAGTTTTTAGATTGGCGAATGTCACTTGCATGGTGGAAATCAATAACGGATGAACGCTTGTATCTCGTGAAAGGGCAACGAGATTTGCAGCGAAGTCTTCAGGTGTGGTCTGTTGTTTTGTAGCAAAGATCATGGTGTTTAATGAGCCGGGGATATCAACTGTGTAAATAGAAGGGAAGATGGTTCCCATTGTAGTCGCGAGCCCGTTTATGAGGCGACGGTCACCGGGGACGCTGGCGCTGTTGAGGGTCAGGACTCCATTCTCTGAAAGATGTGCAGCACAAATTTCGAAGAACTCGCGTGTGGTCATGTGCGGAGGGATGTATGGTGGGCGATAGGCATCTACAGCGATAATGTCATATTTTTGCTGGCTTCGTTCGAGGTTGAGCCGTCCGTCACCGATGATGATGTTTAAGTTTGGCATGGTCATATCAAAATATTTTTGACCGACCTCAACGATCTTCGGATCGAGTTCATAGCCATCAATCGGAATATTCCCATAGACCGCGGTCATTTGCCGCGCGGTTGTACCGGCGGCGAGCCCCACGATTGCGATGCGTTTTACATCGGACGGTTTGCGATCTGCATAAAAATACGGGCTGACGAGAAATTGGTCCCAGGGCCCGTTGTATTGCAAAGTATCGGGACGATAAATAGAATGAACTCCTTGTCCTTCATTCAATCGCAGTATCGTGAATCCATTTTGCTGCTGCACTTGAATATAGTTATAGGCGGACTCGGTTTCATATATTTGCCCTGCACTGCTCTTCAGTGATTGCCCTGTTGAAAAAACAGCGATGAGTATCAACGCAATAGGCATCCATACATGTTTGAACATCTCGCGTGTATTTGCAAATCGTGCCAGTCCGATCAAGGCGACGACTAACAAAATCATGCTGAATAAAAGGAATGTGTTCTTCGTTCCAATAGCAGGGATGGTCACCAACGTGGGCAGAAACGTGCCAATGAACGAGCCCAAGGTTGAGATGGCGTAAATTTGACCTGACGTTTGCCCAGCGTGTGCTGTGTCGTGAACGCTGAGACGAATGGCAAACGGAGAAATGGTCCCGAGTAATGTGATGGGGATGATAAAGAGAATCAACACCGCGACGAACGAGGCGCCCAAAATTCCAACCTGCAAAGCATCGAATGCGCTCGCCGCGGACCGTAGAACGGGTCCCGCGATATAAGGAACCAATCCCAAAGTGAACGCTCCCCAGGCAAGGACTCGATACATCGCGGCGGGCGTCGGGTTTGCATCCGCCCATTTGCCGCCGAGGAAGTATCCGGCAGTGAGATAGATGAGGATCAGCCCAATAATGCTTGCCCAGACGATGTTGCTTGTGCCGAATACGTTTCCGATTAAACGTGCGGCAGCAAGCTCCGCGGCAAGTGTAGTCATACCTGAGATGAATACAGTGAATAGGATGTAGCGTTTCATGATTGGGCGGATTATACCGTTTGAGGTGTATTCCGGTGGTTGAGTAGCCGCGAAGCGGCGTATCGAAACCACAAGTGGCGATGATATACTTTATTTTACAAAGGAGTTTTATGTACATCCCAAAACTTTATCGTGAAGAGGACCGAGTCAGAATTCTGGATTTCATTCAGCAAAACGATTTCGCCACTCTAGTTACTTATGACGGCGAAAAACCTGTTGCCAGCCATTTGCTAATGGGAATCAAAGAAGATGATGAAAATCTTTTCGTCAACGGGCATATGTCGAGGGCAAACCCACAGTGGAAAACCTTTGATTTGAACCGTGAGGTTCTGGTGATTTTTCAAGGACCGCACACTTATATTTCACCAACCTGGTACAACCACGTCAATGTGCCCACTTGGAATTATCAATCAGTGCACGTATATGGCAAACCGCGTGTTATCACAGATTATGATGAAGCTTATGAAATACTCAAACGACTCATTGATCGATACGAATCAAACAGCCATTATCGGTTGGAGACTCTTCCCAAAGATTTTGTGGAAAAGGAAATAAAAGGCATTGTCGCTTTTCAAATTGAAGTGACGAGAATCGAGGCGAATTACAAACTTAGCCAGAACCGCAAGGATGAGGATTACAGAAACATTATTGCACAACTCGAAAAACGGACTGATGATCTCTCTCACGGTGTGGCTGAGGCGATGAGGGAAAACAGCTCATGAGCCATCGCGCTGAGCGGAACGAGCCGACAGGCGAGTGTAGACGAAGCGCGATGGAATTTATGTGGTAAAATCCGAGCCGTTGTACCCTCCGCCTCCTGCTGGAGGCGGATTTTATGCAAGCCGTACGCGAGAAATTAATATGATCGAACCTGAAGAACTCTCTGAATACGACTCATCGCAAGTGACGGAAATCTCCCAGGCAGAGGTGCAATCTGTTAACGCAGAATTGGTACGGATGCACCAAGCTGACGCTGAGACCATTACAGCTGATAATGTAGAACTGACACAAAGTGCAGCGGCGAATGTCAAAGCGAACCAGATCAGTGCGCATCAGTCCGCGCTGGCAATGGTGAACGCGGGTGAAGTCATTTCGCAGGGTGGGGCAACGGGATTTGTTCAGGCTGAGAAAGCGTCTGTTAGCGGATATACAGGCGCGGTATTCGCAGGAAGCGCAGAACTTCATAATGGACTTGCCGGTTTTGTGGCTGGTCAGGATGTCCATGTAAATGAGGCGCGCACGGTAGTCCTTTTTTCCCGCAACTTGTATGGCAATGTAACCACACTTATGGATTCACGATCCGCTTTGATTGCGGGTCTGGTCGGTGGTTTGTTTGGTGGATTGATGCTTCTGCTCGGGCGAATGTTGTCCCGGCGAAATTAATTTTGAATGTATTGCGGTCTTTCTTTTGCCGCTTTGCAGAAATTCTATTCAACGAGCGAAGGTAATTCATCAGATGATGAGTGAGAGGCGCTCAAGGAGTAATGATGGAGAAAGTAGTTTTAAAAGCGACCAAGCGCGATGTGGTCGGCAAACAAGTAAAAGCCATGCGGCGTGAAGGCAAACTGCCTGCAGTAATCTATGGCAGGCATAACGAACCAATTGTCATTTCTTTGGACGCCCATACTGCCTCGCTGGCATTGGGAAGGTTAAGTTCATCCAGCCTGGTGACGATCGATGTGGATGGCACGGAATACGCTACACTCGTGCGCGAGAAGCAGCGGGATTACATCAAGAACCGCCTCCTGCATGTGGACTTTTTGGCTGTTTCGCAGGACGAGAAACTTACTGCAACCGTAAGTCTTCACTTCATTGGTGTATCCATCGCGGTGAAGGATTTCAACGCAGTGCTGGTTCACAATCTTGAAGAACTTGAGGTGGAGTCTCTTCCCTCTGATCTGCCAGAACGGATCGATGTGGATATTTCAGTTCTCTCAAAGATCGGTGATGGTATCCGCGTGAGAGATATAGTCGTTTCCGACAAGGTCCGCATCCTGGAAAATCCCGATACGATGGTTGCCGTGGCCACCGCGCCGAAGGTGGAAGAGGAAGCCGCAGCGGTACCTGCCGCCGAAGGCGTTACACCCACTGAAGGCGAACCAGAACTCTCTGTGGAGCGCGGCAAGAAGGAAGATGAGGAAGAAGAGAAGTAAATCTCTTTTTCAAACGAACTCCCCGACGAAAATCGGGGAGTTTTTATTGTCGTATGTCATTGCGAGCGAACGTAGTGAGCGAAGCAATCTCCTCATTCGCGAGGGGATTGCTTCGTCGCAACGAGCGCTCCTCGCAATGACATGCTAGTACCCCAACACTTTCAAAAAATCCACCGTCATGCGCGCCGTTGCGCCCCACAATAATTCACCATCATATGGGTGATAAGCGATGACGCTCCGACTCCTGCCGGGAATCTCGAACTGCCACCGATTCGACTCATTTGCCAGCCATGCAAGGGGAATCGTGAACACGCGTGCCACCTCATGTTCACCGACTCGAAAGACAGCCGGCCATCTTACAACACCGACAACAGGCGTTACACGGAAATAAGAGATGGTGATCAGGTTTGCCAATCTTCCCAGTATCCTCACATCATTTGGATGAATACCGATCTCTTCTTTCGCTTCGCGCAAAGCAGTTTGTTCGGGCGCGGTTTCGCCTTCGTCACACGCGCCACCAGGGAATGAGACTTGTCCTTTATGCGATTCCACTCGATCGGTGCGGCGCGTGAAGAGCAGGTGCCATTCTTCATCCTGCCAAACCAATGGGACAAGAACCGCTGCGCATTTGAGAGTTATCTCGTCATTTAACTCAAGTTCCGCGTAGCCGTCCGAGGACAGCCCAGCAGATTGGATGGCTTCATTAAGCTGTTGAGCGATAATGTCTTCAGTGAGTGTGATGGACATGGATCAGGAAAAATGCGGTTTAAGCCAAAGAAGAAAGAGGAAAGAATTATCTTACTGGGCTTCCGCAATATGCACATTCGGCAGTGACCTCATCGAGCCATTCCACTTCATCGGGTCGCAATCCAGCGCCACAGGAAGGACAATGAGTCGGAAGAACGGGTCGCCTGGTGGGAACTTCTTTTGTTTCAGGTGAAGGCTTCAATAGACGAATGGTATTCAGCCATGCTTCAATTTGATTGACTTCATTTGTTAGCCCATGTTCATTTAGTTCTGTAATTACTCGCGAAACGGACTTCTGTAATCGCGATAACTGTTCGCGTTGTGCAAGGATTTCAAGTCCACGTCTGATGGATGGCATTCCTAACGAAGTTTGTCCCGCAAGTAAGCGCGCCCGACCCGCCTGTAAATGAAAGAGCGGAGCGCGGGGTCCACCACGCGCATCGGCAGTTTGTGCAATCTGTTCGAAGAGTTCAGCGGCCCGTCCGTACTCGCCTTTGTCGAAGGCAAAATTCGCTTCCTGCAGAATAGGTGGTACATTTGCTGCGAGTGTTTTGCGAATCTGACGTCGGAACAGGCGGCGCATTAATCGTTTTCCTTGTTATCGTCCAGTCCAAATTCTGCGGATAACTCTTTCCCGCGCGCGTCGTAGCTGGGTTCGATCCTTCTCCCGAAGATCAAAAAGCCTGTATGTGCGACCATCCGATCTGTGGGGCGAAGACGGTTTGGAATAGCCTGGTAATATCTCAGGAGAATCTCACAGACTTCGACGAATGCAAAATTATTTTGGCGCAATGCGTAGAGAGTCTTTTCCACTTGATTGAAAGTGGGAATGAGACAACATAGGAATCCACCAGGTTTGAGGGCAGCGCGAACTTGCGCGATGTAGTCATACGGATTCGGCACATCGAGGAAGAAAGAATCTGCATCTGTTTCGTCGAAACCCTCTTCGATGTCGCGCAGTTTGAAGTCCACGCGTGAGTCAAGTCCGAATCGTGTCAGATTTTTGCGGGCCAGATTCTGCACATCCTGTTTGACTTCATACGAGATGACTTGGCCATTCGGTCCGACCGCATGGGCGAGCGCGGTTGTCATCGAGCCTGAGCCTGTGCCTGCCTCCATCACTTTTTGTCCGTGACCTATACCCATCGTCACGAGGATGAAGCCGATGTCCTTTGGATAAAGGATTTGGGTCGTGCGCGGCAGGTCGATGAGTAAATCTGCAAGAGAGGGTTGGAGCAAGAAGAATGGCGAGCCAAGATGACTAAAAACCTGCGTGCCCCAGGGTTTGCCAATCAGGTCGTCGTGTTGGAGGATGCCGCGATGTGTTTCAAATTTCGCGCCGGCTTGAAGGGTGAGGATGAAATGCTTATGACGCAGTCCCACGAGTTGGGCTAAATCACCATCGCGTGCAACGGATGATGTGAGCGCTAATATCATGAGGTTATCTTACCATACCCCTCTGGGCATACTATGGAGGAAGTTAATTTTCTACAGTTGTAAAAGTTTCAGAGGAAACAGATTCGTCTTTTGCAGCGGGCAGAATTAAGGTTCTCATCTTGCGGTTGGACACGAGCAGAATAGTCAATATGATAATGGCAAGGATTCCCATGCCAATGGAAATAGGTAATTGCAACGTCCGCAAAAAACCTTGTTGACCGAGCAATTCCATGAGGGTCGAAAATGTAAATGTAATTGCCAGGCCATTCCAAAGTCCATGCAGCGCGACAACAAGAATATAGTTTCGAAGCAACTGTAAGTAACGGCGTTCACGCCAGGCAAGCACGATCGCCGCCCCCATCAATGCAGAGGTCGTGATATGCAAAATTCCTGTCCCAATTCGAGTGAGGAGCAAAATCGCCCACTCGTTGGTTTGCCCGCTTACACCGAACGTTTCAGCCAACGCGAATGCCGCTCCGCTCAGCGCGCCCAGGGCAAATCCCTGTGCCTGTGATTCCAGTTTGCCAGCCAACAACCAGACTCCGACGGGCTTGAAGATCTCCTCTATGGCCGGAATGATCAAAGCAAAATATACCAAAGCTCCAAACATCACGCTGGGGCGAGTCAAGTACGGAGCAAAGAGAGCAAGAGACTTTTCGGAATTTGGACCGAGAAGCACGATCTCATTCGCAAGCCTTTCAATTTCACGCACCCGTTCTGGTTGTGTGGCGATATAAAAGATCATCCCAATAAATCCGATGATGAGCACCGCTGCCTCAAGTGTAATCAATATCAATGGACCAAGAGTCATTCCCAGTCCAAGGACATTCCAGGTCTGCCAGCGCGTTCCAAACGCAAGTTTTCGTGCACCCAATCCGAGGAGCAGCCATAAAGGAAGCGCGACAGCAGGAATAGTCAATAGAGGCAGAAATATCCAGTTCACAGATTCGATCCCGCTGATCTGGTTCCCGATAAAAAGTGCAATGCTTGTGACGATTATATAGAGGGCGATATGTTTTTTGGAAAAGGAGAATAAAGTATTCTGTTCCACAAAAGGCTTATTGAGAAACTTCTGAAAGGAAATGAATGTGGCAATCAGCAGAATTATTCCCTCAAAGCCAAATGCAAGAAAAAATATCGTTTGATTTGCTTCGACACCTTTCCCCGTGAACAACGAAGCCAGCGCAGTCACCCCCATTACCAGTCCTATACTGAAAAAGAACATCGATCCGAGCAAGAACAATAATGAGCCAAACAATGAGGGAAGATGCGTCTTCAAAGAGTTCATTTACCTTTCTTCAATCGTTATGCTTAGCAATTTATCCCCAGGTGGAGTATCTATTCCGGGCTTTGCATCGCGCGGCGTCAGCGCTTTGACGATTTCCATTCCTCTCAACACCTGTCCAAAAATAGTATATTGCCCATCATATTGTGTGGCTGGACCATAAGTGATGAAGAATTGGCTTCCGCTGGTGTCAGGCCCCGAATTGACCATCGCAACCATACCAGGTATGGTGAAGCTTAATGATGGGTCTATTTCAGTAATGATGTAGTAGCCAGGGTTGCCTTTGCCCGTACCGCTCGGGTCACCTGTTTGGGCAAAGAGATCGGGAATCACGCGATGAAAAGTGATGTTATCGTACCAGCCGTTGCGCGCGAGGAAAATAAATGAATTCACCGTGATCGGCGCCTTATCTGCGAAAAGTTGAATGACCACATCCCCTTTCTCTGTATGGAGCGTGGAGATATATTGTTTGTTCCTTTGAACCGTCAACGGCGGGCATGATGCAAATTGACGCTTGCCGAGAATCATTAACTGCAAAATGTCATTGAGACTGTTGTAATCTCGCGGTCCGCCATAAATTTGTCCGTTGATGAGAACGAGTGGTGTCCCGGGCAGGCCCATGGCTTGACCATCTTCCCATGCCTTCTGGATTTTTGTGACGATATCTTCGCGTTTCATGTCCGCTTTGAACTGATCCACGTTCATTTCCAGAGCCGCGGCTCGTGCCGTGATCCATTGTTCGAAATCCTGCAGCGACAAGTCCACCCAGTTCTCCTGTTGGACGAAAAGTAAATTATGTATCTCCCAGAATTTATTTTGTTCTGCAGCCGCTTCGGCAGCTTGCGCGGCTAACGCGGCTTTATCGTTTACGGCGATTAGAGGGAATACGCGGCTTACCACGCGCACATCATCTGGATGTTCTTTCAATAATCGATTCAACTGCTCTTCAAATAACCCGCTTCTGAAGTCCTGGTAATCACTGTAATCCACGATGGTTACGGTTGGATTCTCTGCACCGCGCACATGGTCCGCTTTGCTTGCAGGGGGAAACACAGATGGCGTATCAGGTCCTGGTGTAGGTTCAGTAATGATATTTGTGCACGAAGGCGGTGTCGGAATGATGATGTTGGGAGTAGGAGAAGCTACAGTGACTGGTGACGCAGGTGCCGGAGCGCAGGCAGTTACGAAGGCGGATAAAAGAAAGATTAAAGATATAAGCTTATTAGGCATACTATGAGATTCTCGGAAGGTTTATTTTGCTTGCAACTATTATAAAAGAAGAACGCCAAGTCCGTATCTTGGCGTTCTTGAAGATATTAATGAAGCAACTTATCTATCGCGACAGGATATTTGTCAAAGTGCTGGAAGAGCGGCCCCAGATCTGCTCGTCGTACATGGCATATGCCTCGGCCGGCAATGCTGTAAAGGTCCCGCTCATCGTCGCACGTGCCAAATATTTGAAGGTTCTTGACCCTTGTTGGAGCTCTGTAATGAAGAATGAAACCCGGTCGCCGTGAATTTCTTTGTAGTTATAACCGTAATCCTGCCAGAAGAACCTTTCCTCGTAATATTCATATTCGTAATTGATTGCATCCTGTGTAGTTGAGTTGAGACCTTCGTTGAGTGCTTCCAACCCACCCGGTAAATGATCTTCAACTAGTACAAAGGATGCGTTTTCCGGCATGGTAACTAGCAACTCCACCTTCACTAGTTGACCTTCGGATATTGTTGCAAGTGGTTTGTCCGTTTTTGGGTCAAGATAGTGGCGGACAATATTGATGTTACCTGCCGCTACTGTAGCTGTCTTTTCAGCGGTGTAATTGGTGATGACGTCATAATACAGCGGGTCAATGCCTTTTGTTGATAACTTGATATTGTTTAAGCCTGCCTGAAGCTCGTTGATTGGAATGTCTATGCGAGTAAATAGATTCCCGGTTTGAAGTGTGCCGGACGTAAAGGCATCACCGTTGAGATCCACTGTGAAGTCACTTGAGCCACTGTATTCCTGTTTGCCCGATAAATAATCTGTCAAGCCGAGGATGGTGAACGAGGTTTCATTCGTCGTTCCCCAGCCATAGCCAGTGCGTTTTTCGGTCAGGAAGTTGGCAATGGAATCGGTGAGAGGACTCGTACCGCGTATCTGCGTAAATGCAGAAAGTGCCATTGCCGTAGTCCGCACGGTCGACGACATCGTCTTGCGGTGATACTCGCCGTCTTCGGTTGATTGCGACCAATAGGCGAGATCGCCTTTTTGAATAACGCTCTTTTGCAGCTGGCTCAGAATGATGTCCGCGTGGGGCTGATCTTCGAGATGATGCAGTGCCAGAGCGAGCGCGGACTGGCTAAAAGGATCCAGCTGTGTCAATGATGTGTTCATCAAATCAAGGGTCTGGTTCAGATTTCCATGTCC
>DAINRK010000013.1:20159-22235 GCA_036741855.1 Anaerolineales bacterium | reverse complement strand
AAATCACTTTGCGCTGCCAAACTTTCATAAAACTTCTCTCGCAACAACTTCTCATTGTCAGTAAGCGGTCGAGTGGAAATTGGCTTACTATTCATTCTGCCTCCTCTCCCCTGCTCCATTGGGATTAGTTCTATTGTAGGCACAAACGAATTGAAAGGCAAGTTGCAAATCGGTCTCGATACGCCGAACGAACACGGCTACTCGACCATCGTCGATCGCTGATTATAGTTTCCATACGCCATCCCTTATAATGTGATCCCATGCTCAAATATTTCCGCGTCAAGCGTGAACCTGAAAAAGTAGTGCCAGACCTAGGGGCGATTTCGGTCTCGTTGCTGGAAAGCGATGCGAACCTCCCTTTTACGATCAGACAATTGAATAACCTGCCCGAAGCTGTCAAGCACCGTGTCTATCGCGGTCTCATCCCCCCTGCCCTGCTGACGCGCTTTGGCATCGATCCCATTCAATGGACGGGCGCGAACAAAGAGCCAATGGTCTTTCTGAAAGCGGAAGAGAATAGTGAAAAAGTATTGATCACAGCGCGCAATTCTCCTGACCCCAATGACGAATTCTTTGCGCTTGAACTTGCAGATAACTCACTCAACGGTATCGAATTGAATCTCCTTGTGTTGAATGATCCCACTACGCTGCGTTATTCAATTGACCAAACAGAAGATGGTCAACCCACAATATTCGGAACATTGAAACGAAATTTGAATGCTGAAGAACAGGCGAAAAACGCGGGACTCGCGCCAGGCCAAATCCGTGCTGGGCTCAATGGTTCACGTGTCGTTTTTGAGCAGATCGATACATTTCTCTCCATGCTGGGTCATCGCGCGTATTTTCTCGAACCGCTCACGTATGCGTCCGCGTGGGTGTTCGAGCGGCGCGGCTTTGCGTATGTGCGCGGTCATAAACTCATGGACGACATCCATCGCGAATTTCAGCCGGACGGCGCGCTGAGTCAATGCCTGGATGATGGTTCCACTTTCAGAAAACGAGATCAGGCAAACACTGTAAGAGGCCGCGCCTGGGCGATCCACGATGGAATTCTGGACGCGCTCGACGTCCGTTGGGATAAAATCAGAATGGTGAAACAGATCGGGCGTCACGCAGGCGTCGAAACGTTTCCGCAGGCGGTCTATTAGGAGGAGCCATGACAGAAACACATCGCATCACACGGGCTGCTTATCTCGAATCGCTGGAAGACTTTCGTGAGTTTCTCAAAGAGCATTGCGCGGGGCACGCGGCAGTCACCGATGAAATTCTTTATGACATTCAACTCGCTGTGGATGAAGCTTGCACGAATATCATCACACATGGATATGCTGGCATGGACCCTGGCTCGATCATCCTGGACCTTGAACTTGACTCCGATAAAATAACCATTTCCCTCACAGACTTTGGTCACGCCTTCGAACCAGACAATGCGCCAATTCCGGATGTGGATGCCCCGATCGAAGAACGTGAACTAGGCGGCTTTGGTCTGTTCTTTATCCAGCAATCTGTCGATGAAATGAAATATCACACGTCAGAAGATGGTAATACGATGACTCTGATCAAGCATCTCGCTCAACCCTCTGGAGGATAATCATGGAAACCGAAATTCGGCACGATAACAACATTACGACAATCTCTGTGAAAGGCAGTGTCGACGCGTTGACAGCCGCTGAATTGACAAATATCATGAGCACACAGGTGGAGGATGGTCATGCGAATCTTGTCCTTGATTTAGCCGGGCTGGCCTTCATGAGCAGCGCCGGATTGCGGTCGCTGCTGGGCGCCGTCAAAGAGACGCGTTCCCACGGCGGCGATCTGAGGATTGTTTCAACCAACCCTGGTATTGATAAAGTGTTGAAAATGTCTGGCTTTCACAATATCGCCAAAGTCTTTACGTCACAGGCGGATGCTATTGCGAGTTTTGGATCTTGATTTTTCACCGCGAAGACGCGGAGATTCTTAAAGAAGATACTTTTTGC
Source organism: Anaerolineales bacterium (assembly GCA_036741855.1). GTDB lineage: Bacteria > Chloroflexota > Anaerolineae > Anaerolineales > Villigracilaceae > Defluviilinea. Next base: position 20,256 of record DAINRK010000013.1, on the reverse strand, counting down.
ACTTCGTGACCTTCGTGTTTAAAAGATTGATAGAGCTTAACAATCTATGCCAAACAAAAAAAAGAAAATCGCTCTCGTCATCGGTGCTGGCTCGGTC
>DAINRK010000013.1:17208-20149 GCA_036741855.1 Anaerolineales bacterium | reverse complement strand
ATTTATGCCACTGCGATGGCAATGGGCTATTCGTTGGAGGAGGTGATTGAAAAAACTAAGAAACTTTGGAACAAATCTATTACTGAAAAACGAAACTGGCGCGCGCTTGCCAGCGTGGTTTTGCCAGGCATTATCAAATTCAATAACCGCTTCAGCATGATGAGCGATGGACCCATGCTTAAAGGTCTAAACGCCGTGTTTGGAGAAAAGACTTTCGCGGATACGAAGACACCACTCTATGTGATGGCCACAGATTTCGAAAGCGGCGAATCGCTTGCCTTGCATCATGGAAAAATTGTAGATGCACTGCGCGCCAGCATTGCCATCCCATACATCTGGTCTGCCTGGCCCTATGATGGACGAATGCTGATTGACGGCGCGGCCTCCAATCCTCTGCCTGTAGACGTTGCAATCCGTGAGGGCGCGGATATCATACTCGCACTGGGATTTCAAAGCCCATTGCCAGCTAAGATCAAATCCGTTAGCCGGTACGCTTTTTACATCAACAGCCTGATGACCAACAATTTGCTAAATTCCAATTTTGCCTTCCATAATGCAGTTCATCATGCAGAGATCATTTCCATCTTCCCCGAGTTTGAGCGTTCGATACGATTGTTCGACACGCACGAAATTCCGTATGTCATTGAGCGGGGTGAAAAGGCAATGCGAGAACAGCTCGATTATGTCAAACGTTTGGTGGAATCATAGTCGTGCAAAGAAACCGTTTATCTGTTGTGATTGGTTCGGGCGGAGTTCTGTGCGCAGCCTCGTTGGGATTAAGTAAAGTGTTGCGCCGCGAGGGACTCGTTCCAGGCATGGCTGTCGGATGCAGTGGCGGAAGCATCTACGCTTCGATGATTGCCCTTGGTATTGAGGCTGCTGACGCTGAGCAACTCACGCTGAATCTTTTCACCAGCGATGTTTTTGAAGGCTATACGTCGAATCTGAAATCAGCTCTTTCAGGTGAGACGCGCTTCACAGAAACATCCAGCCTGATAGACGATAACATCATGTACGAACGGTTGAAAAGTGTCTTTGGTGAGAAGTCATTCAGCGATACAGTTTTCCCGCTTCACATTGTGGCAACAGATTTATACACAGGTGAACGCGTGGTCATTTCCACTGGCAAAATCCTTGACGCAATCCGCGCCAGCATTGCCATTCCAATGATCTTCTCTCCCTGGAAAATCGGTGAGCAATTGCTGGTTGATGGCGCGGTCTGTGACCCCCTCCCCATTGATGTCGCCATCCAGCAAGGCAGTGACGTGATCGCCGCAGTCGGCTTTGAAATGCCAACGCGCAAACGGATGAACTCCTACACTGCAGTTACCACTCATTTCAACAGCATATACATGAACAACATTTTGAAATCCACCTTTGCGTTTTATAACGCGGTGCATCATGCCGAGATCATCCCGATATTGCCAGACTTTGAAAAATCTGTCGGAACATTCGACACGGCTCAAATCCCGTACATTATCGCCCAGGGCGAAAAGGCGGCGGAGGAACACATCCCGTATATCAAGAGATTGATGGAAGGCGAAGACCATGAAACTACTGCGCGCGCAGATTGATATGCTGGAATCCATGGGGTTTGGTTACTTTGAATTGGACCTTCGAGGAAAGTTGATCGAGGGAAATCAAATCTTTTTCAATTCCATCGGATACACCAGGGATGAGATGATTGGCAAACATTTTCGGCGCTACGTGGATCGAAAGCAGGTATCGCTCACCTTCAATATCTTTGCCATGATCCACAAGACTGGCATGGTCGAGAAGAAACTCCTGCTCGACTTCATCCATAAAGACGGATCGCCTCGCACAGCAGAAGGCTCTGTCGCTCTAACTCGAGATGAAAACAACACTCCGGTTGGCTATCTGGGAATATTGACCGAGATTACCGAACGCAAACATAAAGAGACAACCTTGGTCGAGGCAAAAAGGAAAGCCGAAAGGGAACTTGAGATCGCGCGTGAAATTCAAAATAGCTTCCTTGTCGAAGATTATCCACAACCCCATGGATGGGAGATAGCGACATTGATTCGCCCTGCGCGTCAGGTCAGCGGTGATTTCTATGATGTGTTTCCGATCTCCGCGAACAACCGGATTGCTTTCCTGATCGCAGACGTTTGCGATAAAGGTGTTGGCGCCGCTCTGTATATGGCAATTTTCCGTAGTCTCTTACGTGCCTATGCCGACCAGAACTACACCATGCGCTGGGTTGGCACACCTGAATATTTGCAGGAGGAAAGACCAAGTGGGGTCTTTCGGCGCGATGCGCTTCTTGCATCGGGCGCGCCATCCATCAAGAACGCCATTGAACTAACCAACAAATACATCGCCACCCACCACAGCGACTCGAACATGTTTGCGACAGTGTTTTTTGGCTTGCTGGATCCAAGCAACGGGATGGTGTTATACATCAACGCAGGACATGAGTCTCCCCTTTTGATTTCCAATGGGACCATTAAAGCACGCCTCGACCCCACCGGACCTGCAGTTGGCATGCTTCCAGACATGGAATTCAACCTTGAGCAGACCGCCCTCAACCCCGGCGATGCATTGATCCTTTATACAGATGGCGTCACCGATGCGCTCAATGGAGAAAATGAACAATTTAATGAAGAGCGCCTGATTGCGAGTGCAGTGAAATCATCGGACTCAGCACATTCACGTTTGCAGGACATCGTTTCTGCAGTGGACACCCACATCGCAGGTCGCGAGCAGTACGACGATATCACATTGCTTGCCGTGCATCGAAAAGGATAAGCCATCTTCTTTAATCTTTTTCTTGACAATTAGAATATCTGTTCTATAATCATTCTATGAACGCGCTGGATACTCTGGTTGAACTTTCGGGGCAAATGGAGCTTGAACATGCTGAGGAGAAACGTGGTCTCGATACACCCTCAGCCAGCGCCTCGGGCTCCTCGACCACCGG
>DAINRK010000013.1:0-17198 GCA_036741855.1 Anaerolineales bacterium | reverse complement strand
GCGCGCTGCGTTCGTCCATCCAGCACAACTCCCCAACGGCAAACAAGTTCATTTATTGAAAACCCTGCTCACCTCTGCCTGCGAGCGGGATTGTTATTATTGTCCTTTCCGCGCGGGACGTGACTTCCGCCGCGCCACATTCAAGCCGCAGGAGTTTGCCGAGATGTTCATGAAGCTGAATCAAGCGAACATGGCACAGGGTATATTCCTTAGCTCAGGAATTGCGGCTGGCGGTGCGAATACACAAAACAAAATCTTGGATACCGCTGAGATCCTGCGCAAGAAATTTGGCTTTCGCGGTTACATGCATCTCAAGATCATGCCAGGTGCCGAAAAAGGACAGGTGGAGCGCCTGATGCAGCTTGCCGATCGCGTCTCCATCAATTTGGAAGCACCCAATAAAGAACGGTTATCCAAACTTGCGCCAAACAAGAATTTCTTTGAAGAATTGTTCCAGCCGTTGAAGTGGGTGGAACAGATTCGTCGATCACAACCAGCATCTAAATTCTGGAACGGGCGTTATCCTTCCACCGTCACACAATTCGTCGCGGGCGGCTCCGATGAGACCGATCTCGAATTACTGACGACAACTGATTGGCTGATGAAAAATGTTCGTTTGACGCGCGCGTATTATTCTGCGTTTCATCCAATTCGAGATACACCTCTTGAAAATAAAGCCGCGGTAGATCCACTTCGCGAACATCGTTTGTATCAGGCATCATTCTTATTACGTGATTATGGATTTGATCTTGAGGAAATGCCGTTCCTGCAAAATGGAAACCTCCCCCTCCCCACGGACCCCAAGCTGGCATGGGCACAACAAAACTTAAAAGAGAAACCGCTTGAGATCAACAAGGCAGAAAGGCGTGAATTGCTCCGCATCCCAGGCATCGGACCTAAAAATGCAGATGCAATAATTAAAGCCCGTCGAATTGGAAAATTAAGAAACTTAGCTGCTCTTAAAAAATTGGGTGTCGTTGTGGCACGCGTTGCACCATTTATCGTATTAGACGGCAGACGTGCAGAGAGTCAACTAGTGATGTTCTAGAAAGGATAACGAAATAATGATCGAAAAAAGAGAGTTCATGACTCAGGCATATAAGCCCGATAACTACAATACGGTTTCCCCATATCTGATCGTAGCAGATGCAGACCGCACGATTGAATTTCTCAAGAACGTCTTCGGTGCAATTGAACTGCGTCGCTTCCCTGATGCTGCCGGAAAAATCATGCATGCTGAGGTTCGCATTGATGATACAGTGGTGATGCTGGCTGATGGCGCTGAAGGTTGGCCGCCGATTCCATCCTATGTTCACATTTATGTCAATGACGTTGATACGATATACAAGCGAGCGCTTGAAGCCGGCGCAGTATCAGTACAGGAACCCGTTAAGAAGGATGATGAAGATAAACGAGGTGGTGTAAAAGACGCTGGAGGCACGACCTGGTGGATCGCCACGAAAGTGGATTAATCCAAGAGCGACTCACAACGCTATCCAACCGCCCCGTAGGCCTTCTCGCACAGCTTCAGTACGGTTGGTTACATTCAGTTTTGTGTAAATAGAAGAGACATGAAATTTCACAGTGTGTTCGCTAATTCCCAATGTGACCGCGATCTGTTTATTTGCCAACCCCTTTGATAACAAACCTAACACTTCGGATTCCCGATCCGTAAGCGGGCCACGTGACAACGGCTCGCTTTCTGATTCGAATAGTAGTGTGGAGGTACCGACGATCAATCCCTGTGACAACGCGTGAACTGCCGCGGTCAACTCTTCAGCGGATGCGTCTGACGGAAGGACTCCCCATGTTCCGAACCATCGCTTCATCTCGCGGACGTTGATCTGGTCGTCGCTTAGGAACAGGGTCGCAGCTGATGGTGAGTCACCCAGCCCATTGTTTGTGTGGAGCGTCGCTGGAGGCTTCGAGAATAGGGCAGGCGAAGCCGATGTGATCACCACATCGGCTTCGTTTTCTTCATCCAATGAATCATTTATGATTCGTATCGTCTTATCCGATGAAAGCAGAGCGCGCAATCCTGCGCGCAAAGCCGGTGACGAAACGTTCAGCAAAACTCGGATCACTTCCTCTCACCTACCGTCACCTGGACAGTCTCAGGATGGCCGCCTCGTAATACTTCCACAGCGATGGATTTCCCAACTGTATCAGTGTTGAGAGCAGAGAAAAGATCATCCGCGTCACCAACAGGTTGACCACTGATTGCAACAAGAATGTCACCAACGAGCAAGCCGCTTTTCGCTGCAGGTCCACCTTCTTCGAGCCATAGTATAAGCAGTCCATGACCTTGTTCGCGATTGAGCGCTTTGCGCCCTGCATCAGGAATTTCGACCGTCTGTGTTCGGACGCCCAAATAGCCACGCTTTACGGAACCATGTTTTGCAAGTGCATCAGCAATTCGCCATGCACCCTTAACAGGAATGGTCAGGGCTGAACCGCGTGTGAGTCCTGATGTATTCAATCCAAGCACTTCACCTTCCGTATTAACTAAAGGACCACCGGAGAAACCCGGATACGGCGTTGTTTCCGTTTGGACATATTCATCCAAAAGTCCGCCGCGGAATGTACGCGTAGGACCACTGATCGCGGTGACGATCCCCCACGAAGCCTGCATGCCTGCACTGTTCGGACGTCCAAGTGCGAGCACAAGCTGACCGACTTTTATATCTTCAGATGTTTTTGCCGGTGATAATGCCTTTTCTGCGAGTCGTAACAGGGCAAGATCAGAGCCCGGGTCACGACCTGCAATCGTTGCGCTCAAAGATTTGCCATCAGACAACATGACTTTGATATTCTCCTCACGCGTTACAACATGATCTGCTGTGAGCACCAGATCCTCCGCGTAAGCAATTCCGCTAGCAGGGTATCGTTTACGCGCGTCGACAAGGATTGTGCTTGCGCCACCTTTTTCAACTGCAGCGGTAAGATCAGCGGAAAACTCTTTCAATGTATTACTCATTTGATTCTCCTTTTAAACTATAACATGGTTTTGATTTGTATTCGTTTTGTCATACACAACATTCACCTTGCGGCTTTGTCTCTTCTCATCAATCCCCCAGGCGATAATTCTGACAGGATGAAGACGGATGATTTCAGGATCAAACCCGCGACCAAACTCCTCCCCACCAGTTTCCAGCAATTCGGCATTTGCCAGTATTTCAATGGACCGCGGTCGCCATGGAGGTAATACATCATCGATCACAAACGCCACTCTGGGATGCATGCCCGCGTCGCGCCACTTCTTCGATTGGGCAATGTTGTGCCCGCCAATATCAATGGTGTCAGCTTGGGGATTGTATCGAAATCCAACTGGAACGACATGTGGATTGCCATGCAGATCCACCGTGGCCAAACGTCCCAATTTTTGCTCCCGCAGGTAATCGAGTTCATTATTTGTAAAGGTGCTCATATCTGCTCTTCCTTATCATCATCATGAAACTTATATGTGCACCGGATGTAATATGACGACTGGGATTTCACGGCTGGTCTTTTTTGTGTAGTTATCGTAAAACGGCGCCAGCTTGATCAATTGTGCCCAAAGTTGATTGCGCGTCTTTGGTTCCGCAACTTCTGCATCGACTTCCACCTGCGCATCTTTGACCTGAATAGTCACGTGTGGCTGACGCTTCAGGTTAAGAAACCATGCGGGATGCGTATCAAACCCGGCATTTGAGCCGATAATTATGTAACTGCCTTGCTGGTCCTTAAAATAACCAAGCGGAGTAGTTCGCTTCTTGCCGGTTTTACGTCCCGTCGTGGTCAATAGCAGGACTTCAAGTCCTGCTATCCTTCCACCAATCTTTCCGTTACTGATCTTATACAAGTAAGTACCAAGAGCCATAAAGGTTCTAAAAATTGACTTTGCCATAAGAGTACTCCTTTTCGAACAGCACTATCTATCGAAACGCTAAATTGAGTGTAGCGCGATCCGTTTTTCTTCGTATCAGTAGGATGGGTGGTTGATAGACTAGTCTTTCGGGGAGGTCGTTTATAATCGAATCATGAAGTCCACTGTGCGACTTAATGCAAAATCGTTCCCCATCATCGGTTTAATCGCCCTTATTATGCAGGTCATTGACCCATCCCGTGTGTGGGTGATTTTGATGATAGCGATCGGTGGTACCTGGCTGGTCTGTCGGTGGTGGGCACGTGGACTTGCGCGTTCGCTTCAATTTGAGCGGGAAATACGCTATGGTTGGGCACAGGTCGGTGATCAGCTCGAGGAGCGTTTTACCCTGAGAAATGACTTCCTCCTGCCGGCTACCTGGGTGACCATACATGATCATTCCACACTTCCGGATCACAAATCATCGATTGCCACAGGTGTGGATGGATCCAGCACCTCTCAATGGCGTATCTTAAGTCGATGTACTCGCCGCGGTGTTTTTACTCTTGGTGGAACGAGTCTTGAGACAGGCGATCCGCTCGGTATTTATACAATCACATTTGAAGACCCAACCTCATCCACGCTTGCAGTCATGCCGCCAGTTTTGTCTTTACCGAAATTCCATATCACGTCAAGCGGTTGGTCAGGCGATGGGAAGACGAACCCCCGCTCCCTGGAAGAGACGATCAACGCCTCTCATACGCGCGAAATGACTCCGAATGATCCCATGCGCTGGATCCACTGGAAAAGCACTGCCCGCTTCGACAAATTCTTTGTGCGCCAATTCGATGGGACTCCCGCCGGTGACTGGTGGATTCTGCTGGATCTTCATAAGGATTCACAGCTTGGCACAGGATGGGATTCGACAGAAGAGCATGGCGTCATATTAGCCTCCTCTCTTGCCGCTCAGGGATTGGATGAGGAACATCCAATGGGCCTTGCGATTAATAGTCAAGAGCCTTCATGGCTGGTGCCGCAACGCAATGAATATCAACAGCGCTCCATTTCGAAATCACTGGCTGTTGCATCTCCTTCGGAGTTAAGTTTGAATCAATTTCTTCAAAGGGTTGGCAGGGTTTTGGGTAGTCATTCCAGCCTGCTCATTATCACTGCCTGCGCAGATGTGGAATGGACTTCATCGCTCCTCCCTCTTATGTGGCGTGGCATTATGCCGACCATATTTTTGCTTGATCCAATTTCGTTTGGCGGGCGAGCAACCACAACGGCCGTTACCAGTGCTCTACAGCAAATTGGCGTGCTCTGTCATGTGATTCCAAGAGAATTATTGGATACGCCCCAGGCGCGCCCGGGCCAGGAGGGCGAATGGGAATGGCGTGTTTCTGCCACAGGCAAAGCGATCCTCGTTAGCGAGCCGGTTCATTCAGATTGGCGGAGATTGGGATGATTCTCCGTTTGGTCAAAAAAATATTTACTGCAAATGTCATAGGGACGTTGCTTGTCATCCTTACTTTGCAACTATTAACGTATGGGATTTCATCCTCCCTGCGCGATACAGATACAAAGTATTTGTTGCAAGTTTGCCTTACAGCGGCGCTTGTCGGTTTGGGGTTTAGTAAAAGTAAATTAGACGGAATCCAGGTTTCGGTCGTGATTGCCGCTCTGGGACTCATCGGTGTATGGATTCTCGGTGCCGCACTTATTTCACCTCTGATCGAGCTTTTCAAGTCGATTTCACCTGTCATTCCACAACTGAACCCGGCTCTCCGCTCACCTATCGTCGTTGATACGAACGCAATCGCAGAGGCATGGACTGTTGTCACCCAGGCATCGTCTGCGCTTGCGACGCGGCTTCAAACCTGGCTGATCGGCATCAACAAAAATGTCAACGTAAATGATGCGCTGATCCGCAACATGATGTGGATACTGATCATGTGGCTGCTCTCCGCGTGGACGGGCTGGTTCGCCGGACGTCGAAATGCAATTGCATCAATGTTACCTTCTGTTTTGTTGTTGGCAGCAGTTACGTCTTATAGTGAACGCAAGATTGAAACGCTTTGGTTGGTAGTATTCATTTTGCTCCTACTGATGGGTGTGTGGAACTACAAGAACCACTCTCAGCAGTGGGAAAAACAAAAAATGGATTACTCAGAAAGCATTCGTTATGACAGCGGTCAGGCAGTGTTTTTCTTCACCATCCTCATTGGCCTGGTTGCTTTCATTACACCTTCCATTTCCTGGCGCCAGATTCGAGACTTCCTGCGTGAATGGAATCAATCAACCCAAAGCGAAGCGGCAGAAATGTTAGGTATTCAGGAGCAAGCTATACCATCGCAAAATCCTCTCCTGCAAAAACCTTCGTTGCCGCGCGATCATTTATTGAGCGGTGGTTATGCTCAATCGCAAAAGATTGTAATGACAATCAGCACCGGCGAACTGCCGCCTGTACCCGATCCATCTTTTATATCGGATATTCCTCGATATTATTGGCGAAGCGTCACCTATGACGTTTATGTAGGAGCGGGTTGGATTACAAGTTCTGCGCCGCCAAAAACCTACGAGGCTAACACACCTCTTATACCCGGCCTGTTGGATGGATATCGTTTGGTTAACCTGGATGTGAAAATGGAGCAGCCGGAGGGAAAATTGTTCTGGAGCGGAATCCTATTCAGTGCGGATATCCCCTTTACCGCGGATTGGCGCGTCCGGCCCCAGTCCAGCTTGTTCGCCGATCAATCAGCTTTACTGCAAGCTGACATGTTCGCGGCTGCCAGCGATGCAAATACTTACAAAGCTCAGTCCTACATTCCAGATGTGACCGATGAACAACTGCGCGCGTCCTCGACAGAATATCCGGAGGAAATTCTCGAACGCTACCTGGATCTGCCTCGATCTCTGCCTAAGAGAGTCCATCAACTGGCCCGGGAAATTGTTGCCGGCAAGATGAATCCTTATGACAAAGCAAAAGCTATTGAGTCATATTTACGCACTTATCCTTATGATCTGGAAGTCCCCGCTCCCCCACAGGACCAGGATGTCGCTGATTATTTCTTATTCGATCTAAAAAAAGGCTATTGTGACTATTACGCCACGGCGATGGTAGTTCTGGCACGTTCAAGTGGCATCCCGGCTCGATTCGTATCAGGATATTCCTCAGGCTCATATGATGCCCCCAACGCGCAGTATGTCGTTCGCGAACTCAATGCTCATTCCTGGGCCGAAATCTACTTTCCTGAAATTGGCTGGGTGGAATTTGAGCCCACAGGCTCGCAACCTGAGATCGAACGCACAGCTCAAGATGTCTCATTTCCAGTTGAACCAGATGAAGAGTCAACTGCGTCCGCGTTGCTCAATCGCTATAGAACAGAAATAGTACTGATTTGGCTATCACCGATTGTGGCGTTATTCTTTCTAACTCTTCTCTATTTCACTGTTATCGAACAATGGCTGTACATGCGCCTTTCACCCGCCACCGCGATTGAGCGAATCTATCGCCGGCTTTATCGTCTCGGACGTCCGTTGGCAGGAGAACGAGCTCGAGCAGAAACGGCATACGAATTTACAGATAGGCTGATCGATAAGGTTCAACGAATAGCACAGGGATCACAGTTCACAAAATTATTTGCTAAAGCATCAGATGATATTGATCTATTAACGAACATCTATTACGTATCATTGTTTAGCGGACATAGTACACAAAAGAAGGATTCGATAAAAGCCCTTAACACATGGAAACAATTACGTTTGCGTTTGATGATTGCCAGAGTAGTTCGTCGTCTAAAAAGAGACAATCACATCGTATCTTATTAAATTTTTCTTATCTTAAAATTTCTAAAACCATTGATTTTGGTTAAATAATGTTGTATATTATTTTCAATGTATAGCTGATTTACAAGTCTGATTTGCAAAGAAAGGAATCTGAAATGGTTTCAATGGATACGCTCGTTATTAAGACAGAAAACAAATTTAGAAGTTTAATTACTAAACAAGCATATACAAAAGGTCAAATCATTTGTGAGATACCAAAAGAAAAGCTGTTCGATAAGGCGAATCGTTATACGGTTCAAATCGGCCGTGATACGCATACTGAAGTTGGAAAGCTGGCTGCACTCAATCACTCCTGTGATCCCAATGTAATTCTCGATACGGAAAATTTAGTGATGGTGGCGCGCCGTGATATTGAAAAGGGAGAGGAACTTTCGTTCTTCTATCCATCCACGGAATGGGAAATGGATGCGCCGTTCATCTGTCTGTGTGGGTCATCGAATTGTATCCATGTGGTGGCAGGTGCCCGCTTCCTTCCGCTTTCCACACTTGAGAATCATTATCTCAACAGACACATCCGTGAGATGATGATCGAGTTGTTGAATAATACAGAATTGCATTTGACTCGCCTGGTGGATGCTGAATAATAGGACGCGTGACAAAAAGACAAAAGGTCTTGATATTGATCAAGACCTTTTTGATTTAAGCCAATCCGCAAGTTCACCCGTCGGCTAGCATCTTCTGAAACGCCCCTGCCCAGGGTTTTCCAAGTCTGTGATTCTCTGAAACGACAATCTTATTGAATTTCTGTGCGATTTGTGCGGAAAGCATGGCAACAGTTCCCCAATCGTCCGTAAACACAGCTATTTTCATCTTATCTGCCAATTGTCCGGTCCACATCCATTCCATGCGGAATTTATCGGCCTTGATCCAGTAATCTCGCTTTTCCCAAGCGGCTACTGAAACGTCAATTCCATCTGAAATGATTCGTAACGCCAGTGCGATAAAGGCAGCCAAATCTTTTGCTTCCTGATTTACCTGGCTTTGTTTTGCCAGTTGTCGTACAGCCAGCACAATCGCTTTTGTTAGTCGTGTTCGTTCTTTTCCTGCTGAATCTGGATTGATAATAGGGCTCAAGTCAATGCTCCAAAGTTAGGTTCAAGTGCGGGATTATACCAATGAAACCTGTAAAGAATTAACGAATATTATATAAACCTTGCGTACCTTGCGGTATAATTTTGCCGCTCATACTTATCCCCTCTGGGACGAATTATTGACATACAAAGACGCGGGGACGTGTCGGAACTGGCAGACGAGCATGACTTAGGATCATGTGCCGCAAGGCGTGAGGGTTCGATTCCCTCCGTCCCCACTATATTACCTCACCCTAGCCCTCTCCAAAAAAGGAGAGGGGACTATCATGGAGAAGAAACTTGAAAATAGAAAAGGTTATTGAAGATGGCCATCAGGCAAAACTGATTGTCGAGGTCGAGCCTGAAAAGATGGATACATACAAACGCCGCGCGGCGCGCAAAATTTCTCAACGCGGCAAGATCGCGGGTTTCCGTCCTGGCAAGGCGCCCTATGAAATGGTCGTCCGCAACTACGGTGAACAGGCCATCGTCGAGCAGGCGATGGATTTGTTCGTCGATGCTGAATATTCCAATATCCTCAAAGAGGCGGAGGTGGAGCCGGGCGCGTCGGGTGCATTGGAATCAATCGATTCCCTTGAACCGCCCAAACTCACCTTCCGCGTTCCCCTCGCTCCGGAAGTGGATCTTGGTGATTACCGCTCACTGCGTATTCCGTACGAATGGAAGGCACCTGATGAAAAAGAGGTGGATGCAGCCATTGATGAGCTCCGTCAAATGTATGCCACAACCGAAAATGTCGAACGCGAAGCGCAGGTCGGTGATTATGTCCTCATTGATGTAAAGTCCGAAGTCACGGAGTTGAATCGTACGGGCTTCGCGGCATTTATCCGCGAAGATGAGCGTGATACGGAATGGCCGTACGCCGGGTTCGCTCGTGAACTGATTGGGCTGAAAACGGGTGACACAAAGACGATCCAGCATAAATTTCCTGAAGACCACGATCTTGAAACGCTCCAGGGTAAAGATGCAGACATGGAAGTGACGGTGAACACCGTGCGTGCAGTGACGTTGCCCGAACTGGATGATGAATTTGCAAAAACAGCTGGGGCGGGTGAAACACTGGATGCTCTGCGAGAAGCGGTGAAAAAAGATGTTGAAAACCGCTCAAAAGCCGAGTATGACGATAAATATTTTGCAGATCTGATCGACAAAATCAAAGAGGGTGCAACATTGAAATACAATGAGCACACCCTGGAACACGAAAGCGAGCATGTGCTTGAGGATTTAGGTCAGCGCCTCGCTCAACAAAATATGGATTTGGATACCTACTTCAAGCTGCGAAATACGACCCGTGAGCAGTTCATCGAAGAGGAAGTGAATCCAGTAGCCAAAAAACGCCTTGAGCGTTCCTTGATCCTTGATGAAGTTGTACGAAAAGAAAAGATCGAAGTGGACAATGAAGCGCTGGACAGTGAATTCAACCAAACGCTAAATAACCTTACGATGCAAGGATTGGACCTGGGAAAAATTCGCGGCGGGAAAAAGGGTCAACAACGCGTGGCACAGGCAGTTGCCATGGAATCTGCCAACCGCGTCCTCACACGCCGTGCTCTGGAAATGTTGAAAACGATTGCGATAGGTCAATACAAGACCGCCGAGGAGGCCAAAGAAGATATGATCTCTGAAGGCGGACCAGTGATGACCGAAGAACAGGCTGGCGAATCGGAAACAGACACGGGCGCCAAAACGGATGAGTCCCAGTCTGATTTGGTTTCAGAAGGCGGAGCTGATGTGACTGACGAGCAGGCCGTTGAAACGGAATCAGGCCCAACGTCTGAAAAGGAAGCGGATTCTTAATCCGAACGGATATAAAATTTTAACGTAATTCCAATACGTTACAGGTATCATAGCCTAATACAAAGGAGACAAAAAATGATCCCTAATTTCAAGAATACTCGTATTGAGCCGAGTCGAAATATCGTTCCGATGGTGGTAGAAAATACTGGCCGCGGCGAACGCGCTTATGATATCTATTCTCTGCTACTTAAAGAGCGTATCATCTTCCTGGGTACGCCAATTGACGATCAGGTGGCAAATGTTATTGTGGCACAACTGCTGTTCCTGAACCACGAAGACCCGGAAAGAGAAATCCAGATGTATATTAACTCGCCAGGTGGAATTATTTATGCCGGACTGGCGATCTACGATACGATGCAGATGATTTCGAACCCGATCAGCACCGTTGCGGTGGGAGTGACCGCTTCATTTGGGACTGTGTTGCTGACTGCCGGGACGAAAGGCCGCCGCTACGCCCTGCCCAACGCCACCATCCATATGCACCAACCGCTGGGCGGCGCGCAGGGACAGGCAACGGACATTGAGATTCAGGCAAAGCAGATTCTGCGCCTGAAGTCCTTACTGCTTGGCATTATGGCGAAACATACTGGCCAGCCGCTTGAAGTTATTGAGCGTGACAGTGACCGCGATTATTATCTGGAAGCCAAGGGCGCTGTTGATTATGGTTTGGTAGATCAGGTTTTGGAAGCGCCGGTAAAAGTTGAGTAGTTAATAGATAAGTAGTTTAGTATTTGAAGCCTGCTGAGATATCAGCGGGCTTTTTGTTACGATATAATCTCCATAACAGGAATTTATTATGACCTTTTCAATCGTTGCATGCGACCTTGAAGAACAGACATGGGGAGTCGCGGTTGCATCGAAATTCCCGGCAGTGGGTGCGGTCGTTCCATGGGCACAAGCGGATACTGGTGCAGTAGCAACTCAGTCTTTTGCAAATACATCTTTTGGACCGCGCGGGTTGGCTTTGATGGGAACAGGTTTATCGGCACAGGAGACTCTTGACCGTTTGTTGGAAGATGATCCGGATAAGGAACTCAGGCAGGTGGGTCTTGTGGATGCGAAAGGCGGCTCTGCGACATTTTCAGGAAGTGGATGTTTCGCCTGGGCCGGTGGCGTTGCAAAAAAAAGTTATGCAATTCAAGGGAATATTCTGGCTGGCAAACAGGTTGTCCCCGCGATGGAGAAAGCATTCGTAAAAACAAAGGGCGACTTGCCCACGCGCCTCCACGCAGCATTACTAGCTGGTGACCGCGCAGGCGGCGATAAGCGCGGACGTCAATCTGCGGCGATTTATGTTGTCAAGCCAAAAGGCGGGTATGGTGGATATCTCGATCGCTGGCTCGATTATCGTGTGGATGACCACGAAGACCCAGTTGTCCGACTGGGTGAATTGATCGAACTGCATCATCTCTACTTTGGGAAAAGTCCGGAAAATGAACGAATCCAGGTAAGCGGCGAGCCACTCGATCAAATTGCAAAAATTCTTGCTCATCAAGGCTATCTTACTAATGGAAAAGGATTTCGCGACGCGTTCAAAGAATTCATCGGCAACGAGAATTTTGAAGAACGCGCGGACCCTGAGGCAAGATGGATTGATGGTCCGGTGTTGAATTACTTAGTGAAAAAATTTCAAAAACAAAACTAAACACAAAGGGCACGAAGAGCTCAAAGATTTTCTTCGTGTTCTTTGTGTCCTTTGTGGTGAAAATTGATTCCTCCTCACATAAAAGCCCTTATTCTCGATATGGACGGCGTCATCTGGAAGTCAGATGTACCCATTGGTGATCTGCCCATGCTCTTCAACAGCATCGAAGCGCGCCGGTTGAAATATGTTTTCGCGACAAATAATGGAACAAAGACTCCCGGACAATACGCAGATAAGTTAGCAGAATTTGGTGTAAATATTGAACCTTGGCAGGTTGTGACGTCTTCGATCGCCATTTCACATATGCTGTCCGCTACGCGAAAGTTTCCAAATGGCACGAAAATCTTTGTCATTGGCGAAGATGGGGTTCATCAGGCATTGAAGGAGAAAGGCTTTCAGGTTTTGGATGTTGAAAACGCGAAGGATGCTCAGGTCGTTGTGATGGGCATTGACCGCGCTATCACTTTCGATAAGATGCGCGAAGCCACTTTACTCGCACGGAATGGCATTCCATTTTATGGGACCAATCCCGATAAGACTTTTCCCACCCCGCGCGGAGAAATCCCTGGCGCGGGCGCGTGGATTTCGGTTGTCACAACCGCAACTAATGTCGAACCAATCTACGCGGGCAAGCCTTATCCCTACATGATGGAATTGTCTCTTGAAATACTCGGCACGAGGAAAGATGAGACTCTGGTGATTGGCGATAGACTCGAAACCGACATCGCTGCAGGTCAGGCAGTTGGATGTCCAGTTGCTGTGGTTTTAAGCGGTGTATCAACCCGGGAACAGGCGGAAAAATGGAAGCCAAAGATAGATATCATTGCAAATGATCTTGCAACCTTAATTGAATAATTTTTCCACATTTCCACATGCTCATTTACGATTTAGACTTAACCCCCCTCACAAATTTATTGAAAGAATGGAATGAACCCGCCTACCGCGCGAAGCAGATTTGGCAAGGTTTATATCAGCATCTCTACAACTCACCTGAGCAATTTACCAATCTGCCAAAACCCTTGAGGGAGAAACTGGCAGAGAAAACAATCTTCTCGCCTTTTGGAGTTAAGACCTATCTTGATTCATCAGATGGCTTCACGCGCAAGACACTGTTTGAATTGCCCGACAAGAATTTGATCGAAGCAGTTTTAATGAGATATGGTGATCCAGCAGATAATCCACAAATCACTGCCTCCCCCACTGGGCGAGGCGCGAAGAATCGCAGGACGCTTTGTATCTCTACACAGGCAGGCTGCGCGATGGGATGTGTGTTCTGTGCAACCGGGCAAATGGGATTCAAGCGTCATCTATCCAGCGGTGAGATCATTGCGCAGGTGATGTATTATGCGCGTATGTTGAAAGCGGAGAATCAAGTTGTGACCAACATTGTATTAATGGGCATGGGCGAACCGTTCCATAATTACGACAATACAATGGCAGCAATAGACCGATTGAACGATCCTGATGGATATAACTTCGGCGCGCGGCGATTTACCATTTCGACAGTTGGACTCGTACCTCAGATCAAAAGATTTGCTGATGAAAAACGACAGGTGAATCTCGCCATCTCCCTGCACGCGGCGGACGATGCGTCGAGGGTTGCGATGTTACCAGTCAATAAGAAGTACAAGATTGACGAATTAATTGATGCTTGTCGTTACTATGTGGCACAAACGCATCGTCGGATCACGTTTGAGTGGGCATTGATCGATGGCGTCAACGACTCGCCTGAAGTTGCACAGAAACTTGCGGCGCGGCTCAAGGGCCTGTTGTGTCACGTAAATGCGATTCCCCTCAACCCTACTATGGGATACTCAGGTCAAGCCACATCCCGTGAACGTGCGGCGGCCTTCAAAGAATCGCTGGAACAGGCTGGAATTCCATGCACGATACGAATGAGACGTGGGATAGATATCCAAGCGGGCTGCGGTCAACTGGCTGGGGCTGTTTCCTCTTAGTGGTTAGTATTTATAGAAGTTTTAGTTGTGTAATATTGACTACGCGCAGTTTATAGAATCCATAAAATCCGCAACAGAAAAATGAAGATATTTAGTCTAACAGGCGTTAAGTATGTAGACCATATGAATCAAGCTGATCCATCATGGCTCATCTCTGAGTGCATTGCCGGGAACGAGGCTGCCATTGAGACTCTTGTGCGCCAGTATGAGACAGATGTGTTCAGGCTGGCACTTTCTGTTTGCAACGATGTGCCTGAGGCATACGAAATCACGCAGGAAAGTTTCATTGCGGTGCTGAGATCATTACCAAGCTATCAGGAAAAGAAGTCATTCAAAGCATGGCTTTATACGATCACGATCAATGCTGCCCGAAACCATTTGCGTAAGCGCCGATTTGCTGAGAAATTACGAAAGACACTCACATCAATTTTTTTGATGGATGCACAAAAGTTATATACGCCTGAAGAAGCAGCCATTCAAAATGAAAAGGAAGCTATGTTATGGCAGGCATTGAACCACTTGGATGAAAGACATCGAATGGTAACTGTGCTCCGATACTTTCACGAACTATCTGTCACGGAGATTTCAGAGATACTTTCCGTCCCCGAAGGCACGATCCACTCGAGACTCCACACCGCACGCGAACGCCTGAAGAATGCGCTCGAACAATTGAATGGAGAATAAACTGACATGCCAATTTCCCACGCGGATGCTCAGCAACTGATCCAATATGACCTGGATCGAGCGCTGAATTCTGAAAAACAGAAAGCACTTTTTGTGCATCTCCAGGAATGTGATGAATGCCGCGCTTATGCGGACAGAATGCTCAATCTCGAAAAAATGTTGCTTCAGGTAATGAATAAACAGTGGCACCATCATCCCCTCCCCCTCTCGCTCGACTCGATCAAACCTCATAATGGCTTCCAAAAAAATATCCACAGCTTACTCGGCTTGAGAACCGCGCTTATCAGTGTGGTACTTGTCGCCTTCATTTTATTGATCTGGCAACTAAATACAACTGTAAATGATCAATCTGGGCAAATTGCCTTGAGTCTCGCTCCCATTCCCACACCCTCAACACAATTAAGCACAGCAAGCTTTGAAACACCAAAATGTGAATGGAGCCTACACAATGTCGACAAATCAGACACACTCGAGAGTATCGCACATCAATATTCGGTTTCAAAGGAAGAGATTATGATTCTTAACAACATGAATTCGGAAGTAATTTATGAATCGATGGAACTAAAAATACCGCGCTGTGATATAACACCAACCGTGACTGCCCAGATGCCTACAACGACATTGACACCCATCCTTGAATTTGTCGTCGACACACCCGGATAAGGAAGCAGCTACAAGTAATTTTCATTAAGGAATTATTGTATAATTGTGTCTATACGAAAAGCATTAACTTGGCTTGCACCTTGTTATGATATACCCGATGGTCAAGCAATTAACTTTTATTTTATGAGAGAAGAATATGGATAATAAAACTACCTCGTGGCTTGAACGCCCTATTCATCCTGCGCTTCCAGCCATAACCAATCAAGCTGCTATCTTTGCGGGGATTATTATTCTGGCAATTGTTACGAGGTTTTACAACCTTGGAGTTCGTGTGATGAGTCACGACGAAAGTTTGCATACGTATTTCTCGTGGCTGTTATATCGCGGACAAGGTTACCAGCATACGCCTATGATGCATGGTCCCTGGCAATTTCATCTCATCGCATTGAGTTATTTTCTATTTGGACCAAGTGACTTCACCGCGCGTATCCCTGCTGCAGTGTTCAGCATCGCCACCGTCTGCATGGTATGGTACTGGCGTCGTTATCTTGGTTCATGGGGTGCGATCATCGCAGGACTTATGATGGTCATCTCACCATTTATGCTTTTCTACGGGCGCTATGTTCGAGAAGATGTATATGCAGGCTTTTCGGGTGTTTTATTGCTTTACGCAATTTTGAGATATTTTGAAAGTGGAAAGAGCAGATACCTGTTCTTAGTGACCACAGCGCTGGTTATCCATTTTCTCGATAAGGAATCTTCGTTCATATATGCGTTCCAGGCATTTTTATTTCTCGCAATTTATTTCATTGCAAGGGTTACGCGAGAATCCTGGGAGGACAATCCTGGCCTATATCGTGCCTTTATCATCGCCCTTGCGGTCGCGGTGATTTTTGTAACAATCGGCGGAGGGATTGCCTTCGCCAACCGGCACACTGAAACATTGACCAGCGGTGAAACAGCTGCTCCAGTGAATCCCGAGGGAGGAGCCGCGCCCGTAGATGCACAGACCAATGCGCCATCTCCTTCCACAATACTAATTGGTGCAGCCCTCGTTGCATTGATTGCTGGTGCAGTACTCCTGGTACGCGGGCTCGGTTGGGAGAGAATTCGACAGGAGCGATCCTTCGATTTGATGATCCTGATCGGCACTTTTGTCTTGCCAATGGCAATCCCCTTCCCTCTCAAGTGGCTGGAGTCCAGGCTTCATATCGCCATCCCTACGGACAGCGCTTCCGTTTCCGCACTGACACAGAGGGATTTCCTATACATGGGCGTGTTTGTCGTACTATTCTTTGCGATCTCCATTGCGATAGGCATGCTTTGGAATCGCGACTGGTGGAAGTATGCCGCGCTATTCTGGGGCGCATTTACAATTTTTTACACAACCATATTCACTAACGGACCTGGATTTTTCACAGGCTTACTTGGCTCTTTGGGCTACTGGCTTGTACAACAGGGTGTGGAACGCGGCAGCCAGCCTGAATATTATTATGTCCTTGTTCAAATCCCAATCTATGAATTTCTACCTGCCATCGGATCGATCGTGGCCATCGCTTTGGGCCTGAATAAACTACTCGGACAGAGGCAGGCCGAACCTGAGGTTGAAGCGGAGATCGTATCCACACCGGAGCAAGAGTCTGATTACAGGGATTCCATGTTCGGTCTCTTTTTTGGACTTTTGGTATGGTGGGTCATCACCAGCATCGCTGCCTTTACCATTGCAGGCG
>DAINRK010000012.1:22255-22618 GCA_036741855.1 Anaerolineales bacterium | reverse complement strand
GCTCACGCGCTGCATACACCTCTGTAACGATCACTTCGTCTGCATCTTTGAATGCCCGTGCAAAATCAAGAAAGAACGCTTTGGTGCGCGAATAGGTATGCGGCTGCCAAACTGCCCAAATACGGCGCTCGGGATAACGGGCACGTGCTCCGGACAACGCGGCTTTGATCTTGGTCGGATTATGAGCATAATCATCGAAGATGCTGATTCCATGTATTTCACCACGTAGTTGAAATCGCCGCGCCGTGCCCGTGAACTCGCTGAGCGCCTTCACCGCTTTTTCGCTTGACAGACCAAGCACGTCAACGATTGCAAGAACTGCCAGCGCATTGCGTACATTGTGCTCACCGGGAACTTGAAGAG
>DAINRK010000012.1:12590-22245 GCA_036741855.1 Anaerolineales bacterium | reverse complement strand
AAACCTCAATCGTCTCTGGACCCTTACTACCCAGGTTCGACGACACAACGAAATCAAAACCGCCGCGATAGTTGGGTTTTAGTCTGCTTGCCTGCACCCAGTTCGGGCTATTGATTGTCATCTCTCCCTGCACACTATAGGAAACAACATTCTTTCCCTGTTTGCGCACATGCGTAATCAAAGCTGCCGCGCCAACATCTTCGGCGCAAGCAATCAGTGTGCCATCTGGGGGCAGAAGATCAACAAACATTTCAAAAGCCGAATAGGTCGACTCAAGAGTCGGGAAGAAATCCGGGTGATCGTGCTCAACGCTTGTCACCACGGCGATCTGCGGTTTAAGCCCTAAAAACATATTGTCGTACTCATCAGCCTCAATGACGAACAATCTGCCTTTGCCTGCACGTGCATTGACACCGAGATTGTTCATCACACTGCCAACAATAAAAGATGGTTCGCGACCAAGTTCATGCAACACCCAGGCAGTCATTGCTGTTGTCGTTGTCTTTCCGTGTGTACCGGCAATGGCGATGCCTGTTTTATCGGACATCAATTGACCCAGGAAATCGGCGCGTTTGTAGACAGGGATTCCTGTACGCTTCGCCGCTCGGATCTCGACATTATCCTCAGTGATTGCAGAGGACCTCACAACCCAATCTGCTCCGGCTAAATTGCGCGGGTGATGCCCGATGTAAACTTTTGCGCCAACTTTGCGGACTTCATCGGCAAAGGGAGTCAGTGTGCGATCAGAGCCGCTCACCGTGTATCCGCTCTCCAGAAGGAGGCGGGCGATGGCGGAAAGACCGCTTCCCCCGATGCCAATGAAATGGACGTGTGTCATTTCAGTAAATTAGTTTCCTGTCTAGATATAAACCACAAGAACAAATACAAACGCCAGGATAATAGCGAAATAGATTCCTGGTTCGCCCAGCAGTGTCGGCGGCATATACTGCATCATCTGGTTCACTGTTGCCACCAAATTAGGCTCAGCCGGTTTACTAATAACATCTGGGAACGGATAATCTGCAAGATGCATATAGTACAAGATACTGCCCGCTACCAAGTAGCCGTTAATTCCTCCAAGAAACGCGCCAAAGAGTGTATCCTGCAAACGCTCGCTGCGGGCCCGGGCTGCCAGATGCGGAATATTGATCACGGTTTGATAACCGAAATACACCAACACCAAAAGGACAATCGTCCGCACCCAGAAGAGGGATACGTCTGTTTCAGCGAGGTCGCGCGCGATCGGAATGTATTTACGGATCACATGGTTAAGCGCCAGAGCAAGAATAACGCTGAAGGAAACCAGTAGTTCCTTTGCCCAGCCGCGCATCCAGCCCACCAGTGCAAAGAGAATAACGTACATCCAAAAGAGATAAACAATGCTCATCATAGGCTTTATTCTCCAGCCAGTTCGATCAGTGCACTGGCAATCTTCTCGGCAGCCCGGGGATGTGATAACTCAAACATTGCGGCTCGCATTGCTTTCAGTTTGTTTGGGTTTTCCATCAGAACGTTTAACGTAACAAATAAATCGTCGTTCAGACGATGATCTTCCAAAATGATTGCCGCGCCTCGCCGCGTAAGATAATCTGCATTCACTTTTTGGTATCGCCATGCGTGTGGATATGGCACGAGAATGGCGGGCAGCCCAAATAAAGGATATTCACCCAAACAGGATGCGCCTGCACGCGATACAACGATGTCCGCTGCAGCTAATGCAGCACCCATATCATGCAGATATGGCAAGGCATGATAACGGGAAGCAAGTCCCGTTGGCAATTCTTCGCGCGTATTATTGATGACCGGCAAGTCCTGTTCACCAGATAAATGTATGATCTCGAACTTCTCCAACAGTTCTCGCAGGATATTCAAAACAGCCATATTGATTGAATGAGCACCAAGGCTCCCTCCGAAGACCAAAAGGACAGGAGCTTCGCCAGAGATGCCGAGGTGCTGATTTGCGGTTTGACGGTTCCAAAGCGCGAGGTCCGCGCGAAGTGGATAACCCACTTCGATAACCTGTTTCCTGAAATATTTTTGCGACTCATCTGTTGTCACTGCAATTGCATCTGCAAATCTGGCAAGAGATTTAAGAGCCATGCCAGGCTCGATATCAGGCACATAAAGAAGGGTAGGAATTGAGTTTCCGGCTAATGCGACCGGAACAGCCACATACCCACCGGTAAAGAACATTACATCCGGTTGGAACTCTTTCAAGATGCGGCGCGCTGCCAGGACGCCACGTCCAAGCATCGTGAGGTTGCGCGGCAAGGTAGCCAAACCGACACCATGCAAACCCGCGGCAGGAACACTGCGGAAGGATATACCCTGGCGTTTCACCAGCGATTCCTCTATACCGCCTTGGCTGCCCACCCACAGCGCGTCCATATTTGGTACCTTAGCCGCGAGCGCGCTGTGAACGGCGAGGGCGGGATACACTCCGCCTCCCGTTCCCCCGGCGCATATCAATAACCGCACCGAATGACCTCCATTCATTTTTTTCTTTCTTGGCACCCTCACCACTCTGACGTGAGATGTTCAACATAATACCAATTGCACACATAGTAGAAATTAAATTGGAACCACCCGCGCTAATAAAAGGTAACGCATTCCCTGCAAAAGGCATGAGTCCTACCATCACTGCCATATTGATTAGCGCTTCAATGCCGATCCAGAATGTCACACCGGCGGCAAGAAGAGTACCTAGCATGTCGGGGGCGCGGCGGGCAATGACAAGTCCGCGCCAGATGAGCGCGGCATACAAACACATCAGCAAAACAGATCCAAATAGACCAAGTTCCTCTGCAACCACTGCAAAGATACTATCTGTAGGTGCAAATGGTAACCCGGTTAGCTTTGTATCCGCTTGCCCCAGCCCCACACCGAAAACTCCGCCTTTGACAATCGCCTCAAACGAGCGCTGGACATGATACGATGCATGAGTCGGATCCTGCAAGCCAGCGAGGAACGAAGTAACGCGATCCTGTCCGGTCGCGCTGACCTGGACAACAGTCCATGCCATGAGAATGGCTGCGATCAATAAAAACACGATTTGTTTTATATCGGCCCCTGCCAGGAAGAATAACAAACCTCCCAAAATCATCACTGTGGCAACAGCGCTCAAATCTGGTTGAAGATAGATCAAACCACCGACAATTCCAAGGATCACCCCCAGTGGAATCAACCCCAGGCTTATATCATGCAAGTATTGACGCTTTGCATATAACCAGACGGAGAGATAAATTACTGTCACCAGTTTTGCAACTTCAGAGGGCTGGTAAGAACCATCATATAAAGTGCGGGAAGCGCCCAACCGAAGTTCATTAATGAACAGAACGATGATCAACAAACCGATAATCCCAAGCATAGCGAACACGATCAGCCTGCGCCAATGGTGATAATCAAAGTACGAAAGCGAGAATGAAAGGATGATCCCCAATCCCAGCCACCTCACCTGACGCATAAACATATAGGACGAGGTACCATACTCATTAAAAGAGAAATCAAATGAGGCAGAGTACAGCATGATCAAGCCGAACACCACCAGCGCAACCACAGTCAGCACCAGGAGCATATCTGTGCCTCGCGCCCCTCTGGTGGGACCTCTGAACGGCCAGAAACCCGAGCGATTATTTACGAAAGTTCTTGTACCCATGTTCTAAAATATTCTCCGCGTTCTGCAAAATCCTTGAACTCATCGAAACTTGTGCCGCCCGGTGACAGCAGAACGACATCACCATGCTCAGCAACATTCGCCGCTTTGAGGACAGCCTCACGTAAATGATCTGCGTATGTGAGGGTGAAACGCTTCTCGCGAAGCCCTAGGCTGTTTACTGTTTTCTGGATTTTTTCCGCCGCCTCACCAAATAGCACCACGTGATCGACGCGTTCATTGATTAGTTGTATCAAATCTTCCCAAGGAAGATCCTTATCACGACCGCCCAACATTAAAACAATCGGTTCATCAAATGCACGGATCGCAGCCATGCTCCGCTCCGGGGCCGTGGCAATCGAATCGTTATACCAACATACACCGCGTAATTCACGGACAAACTCCAAACGATGGGGCACGCCGCGGAAATCCTTCACCGCCTGGATCATCGGATCAGGAGGGAACCCCGCTACATGACCAACTGTAAAAGCCGCAAGGACATTTGAAATGTTATGGTCGCCGCGTAACCAGATTTTGCTACGTGACATCAAAGGCAGGAGCAAATTGCCATCACGCAAGTTGAGCCATCCATCTTGTAAATATGTTCCGTTCAAATCTCCGTCAAGCATTTGCGAGCTGAACGCATATAACTTGCCCTGTACTTTGCTGCTTAAACTCCACGCGCCTTTGTCATCACGACTGAGTATAGCAACATCATCCCTGGATTGAAAATCAAGGATACGTGCTTTTGCAGATGTATAGGATTTCATCGTACCATGGCGATCCAGATGGTTCGGCGTGATATTGAGGATGGCTGCAATATTCGGAGAAATTGTCATCTGATCCAACTGAAAGGACGACATCTCAAGAATGGCAATGTCTTCTGATTTCATAGTATCCACGTAATTAATCAGAGGATCGCCTATGTTGCCACCAACATACGCTTTATCGCCGTATATATTCTTTGACATTCGTCCTACTAAAGTTGTTGTAGTTGTCTTTCCTGCTGACCCTGTAATACCAATGGTTTTACAGGGTGCAACTTCCATGAAGATCTGAGAATCGTTCGAGAGAGGAATCCCTCGTTTAACGGCTTCAGCCACAATTGGGAGCGTGAGCGGAACTCCGCCGGAGAGACAAAGCACGTCAGTCGAATCCAATAACTCTAACGGATGTCCACCCAGCACCCACTTGATCTGGTATTCAGCAAGGGATTCACGCGCAATCCGCATTTCATCTTCGCTGCGCATATCGTTCAATGTCACATGTGCGCCATGTAGCAAGAGCCAGCGGGCCAAAGCCAGACCCTGTCTTGCAGCTCCTAAAATCAAAACGCGTTTGCCATTCCAGTTTGTTTTCATTTACACAAACGCCAGTCCTATTCCAACCATTGCTGCGAGCAGGCCGATCAACCAAAACCGTTGAACAACCTGGGTTTCACTCCAGCCAAGCAGTTCAAAGTGCAAATGGATGGGAGCCATCTTAAAGAAACGTTTCCCTTTCGTCAGTTTGAAATAAAGAACCTGTATCACAACACTCAGTGCCTCACTCAATGGAATAATGGCGATGATGATCAACAAAGGCCAGCGACCCGTCATCAGTGCAACCACAGCGAGTGTGGATCCAAGCGCAAGAGAGCCTGTATCACCCATGATGAGTTCTGCGGGGTGAACATTAAACCATAGGAACCCAAATAATGCGCCAACAATAATGAAGCAGAACTGCGCCAGGTAGGTATATCCCACAATCAACGCAATACCACCGAACGCAGCAAACGCGGTTGCGGTAATCAAACCAGCCAGTCCATCCAGCCCATCGGTAAAATTGATGGCGTTGGATTCACTCACGATCACGAACGCTGCAATTGGGATGTACCACCACCCTAGTTCAATCTCACCTTCGACGCCGGGAAGATACATTTCTTCCACTTTCAAAATAGATTTCAACACGATGGCAGTGCCCAAAGCCAAAATAACCTGCGCCACAAATTTCGTTCGTGCGCGCATGCCTTCCCCGCGGCGCTTGCCGCGGATACCCTCCCAGTCATCCAAGGCGCCGAGCACAGCATACGAGATCAAGACAATCAAAGGGACCAGCACTGAACGTCCCGTCACATCCAAACCGATTAAAGCTGCCGCATTTAGCAGACCGGTCAACAAGAGAGCTGGAAGGATGAACAAAACTCCACCCATTGTTGGTGTGCCCATCTTCACGCGATGTTTGTCTGGCTCCTCCACACGAATGACCTTGCCCACCCGGTAATGACGAAGAACGCGCAGCAATGGCGTGCCCCAAATCACAGTCATCACAAAGGAGAGCATCGCCAATCCCAATACGAGAGCTGTATGATTCATGCTCACGACCGCACCTCCAAGAGGCTGGTGATGCGATCCATGCGCAGGCCATGAGAACCCTTGATCAGCACAGCATCGTCTTTTGTGAGATTGACTTTTAGCCATTCCACAAGATGATCGAATTCATCGAATTCAAGAATGGATGATTTCTTCATGCCTGCGCGCCGCGCGGCTTCAGCAAAAATGTGCGCACGTTCGCCCAACGTGAGCAGCACAGTCGCCACTTGCGCGGCGCGCAGGCCGACCATCTCGTGTCCGCCGCGTTCATAGGGACCGAGTTCGAGCATATCACCTAGCACTGCCACTTTACGTCCGTCCAGTTCATCGAGGAGGTTAAGCGCGGCGAGCATCGATTCAGGGGAGGCGTTGTAGGTGTCATCCAGCAACAATGCGCCGGTCTCGCTGCGAACTGCGGCAAGACGAAGCTGGGTGTGTCCCTGCATGAGACCTTCCAAAATCTCCTGCCAGTTCATTCCTTCTACAAGACCAACCGCGGCCGCACGTAATGCAGTGTGGACAGAGTGACGCCCGATCAACGGGATTTTCACATGTAAAGTCTCCCCCGCGTAATGAAGGCGGAAACGAATGCCATCCAGGCCAAGCCCCACAACGTTATCTGCCCAGAGATGTGCCTCGGGTGATAAACCATAAAAGAAGACGCGGGCTTTGGTTTTCTCTTCCATTTTGCGAACCCACGGATCATCGAAGTTTAAAATTGCCACGCCTCCAGGGGCAGGAGGCAACGCCTGGACCAATTCCGCTTTGCCCCGTGCAATAGCCTCCTGTGAACCGGCGCGCTCGGCATGGACCGTGCCGATGTTTGTCACAACGCCTACTTGCGGTAAGGCAATATCACAGAGGAAAGCAATCTCACCTGGAACATAGAATCCCATTTCCAACACAGCGCATTGATGGCCCGAGCTTAATCGCAATACAGTGAGCGGCAAACCAATCTCATTGTTCAGGTTACCAGGGCTTTTCAATGTTCGGTAACGCGTGCTGAGCACCTCTGTTGCCATTTCCTTTGTTGTAGATTTTCCCACGCTACCGGTGATGCCAATTACGCGCAGATCAAGTTTGCGGCGCCAGTAACGAGCGATCTGCTGTAAAGCAGTAACAGTATTCTCCACACGCAGACACAATGGGGTTGCAAAATTACGTTCAGTAAGAGACTCAGCTGATGTAGCGGAGCGCAGATCAAGGGTCCGAAATGATGCATCAACGTCCCTTTGGATTAAAGCAAAAGATGCCCCCCTTTTAAAAGCTTCTCCGATAAAGTCATGTCCATCTACCTGTTCGCCAGGAATGGCAACAAACAATGAGCCAGGAATCACTTGACGCGAATCAATCACAGCTTCGGTAATCACAGTTACAGCCTGTGGACGAAAATGTGTCAGGGCTTCGATTGCATCGGCGAGGGTCAGCATGGTACTTTGAGTAAATAAACCTAAAAAATAAAATGATAAAACTTTACCTTATCTATTTGACAACTGACTTCGAACAATATCTGGTGGAATATTGAGCTGGATTACGGTTTGCTCTGCCACCTTTGAGAAAACAGGAGCTGTGGTTTCAGAGCTCCAAATGGATGCGCTGGGTTTTTGCAGCCAAATATAGATCATGAACTGGGGATCATCGACGGGTCCCCAGCCAACGAAGGACACATTGGTATGGAATGCGTCATAACCAAAATCTGTGGGGATTTGCGCGGTGCCCGTCTTGCCTGCCAGACGATACCCGGCTAAAAGCGCCTGCGAGGATTCTTCCTCCAACGAAAGCGCCAGCATCTCGCTAAGTGTATGTGCTGTTTCAGCCGAGATAGGTGAGCCTGCATATTGCGAAGGAACATTATACTGGTGACCGTCGCGCACCATGGAATACAGCACATGTGGAGTCACCATGCGCCCATCGTTTGCAATAGCAGTAACTGCCATGAGCATTTGCAGAGGAGTCACCGAGACACCCTGCCCAAATGCATTTGTGCCGAGGTCAACCGGATACCAATCCGTATCACCCGGGACCTTAAGCCTGCCCATCGCCTCACCAGCCAGGTCTATCCCTGTGGGATGACCAAGACCAAATCGTTCCATATATCCATAAAAAGTTTGGGATCCCATTTGTGAGGAAACCCATGCCAGGCAGACGTTCAATGAATGCTGCAAGCACCCCAGCATATTCTGCTGTCCCCAGGCGTCGCGGTTCCAATTTTGGATAGTGATGCCGCCCACTTGAATAGAACCGGTGTCAATGAATTCGGTATCCGGGCGCACTGTGCCTGTATCGAGCGCGGCCGCCATCGTAAGAACTTTTAGTACAGAGCCAGGCTCATACGCCATACCAATAGAGCGGTTATATTGACTTCCGTTATCATAAAGCGAGAAGTAATTGCCATAATCATTCAGGTTCATGCGTGGTGTGGCTGCCATCGCGAGGATCTCACCATTACGCGGGTCCATGACGATGATCGTGCCATTCTCTGCCCCATATTCAAAAAGGGCATCATCGAGAATCGACTCGACACTGGCCTGCAAGTCACGATGCAAGGTGAGCACAAGCGTTGTACCGTTAGGAACTCGGGGAATTTCCAAAGCTTTGTTTGGATCGCGCGGCACCCACACTTGGACGGGATTCCCCGCAAGCAGATCATTATATTTCTCTTCGATACCGAAATAGCCGCGCCCATCGCGTGTGACAAAGCCCAGCACGTTCGATGCTAAGGCTGTCTCAGGATAACTCCTTTGAAAATGTGGTTTGAACCCCAAGCCACTCAAACGCTGATCATTCGTCTCATCAAATTGATGCATAAGTGCCTGAAGCGAAGTTACCGTCTCTGCCCCTACATAATCCTGAACGACAATATATTCCCAGGTTTCTGGGGAATTGGTAAGCTTATCGTAGACCTCTTCAAATGTGAGTCCCAAGTATGAACTTAGGATACGCGCCATTGCTTCCGGATTTCCCATTTCACTCAGACTTACCCCCACTTCATAAACAGTTCGATTTCCTGCGAGCAAATGCCCATGACGGTCATAAATTTCGCCGCGCTCAGGATAGATCATGTGGAATTCACCGGCGTAGCGATCTCCCTGCGAAAGAAAGATTTGCGCCTGTTCACTGCTTTGAATACGAACCATTTGGACAATGACTGCCACAGCAGCAATTGCCAGACACACAACAAGGATCAACGAACGGATGGCGTATTGCTGTCTCATCGTGCGCCTCCGAATCGGATGCGCTCATCGAACCATTCGATCAGGGATTGCGAGTATTCAGGCGGAAGAGAGTGAACCTCAGGCGGTGCATCTTCGGCAACCAACAGGATCTTCGGTTCAGGGACAGAAAACCCTGGCACAGCCATATAATCCAGCTCGCCTGGCTTCACAGGGCGATACCCCAGAGCAAGTGCGCGGCGCTGCATTTCAATCGTGGAAGTCATGTTTGCAAGCTGTGTTTCGAGGTCCGCGTTGGTGCGTTGAATTGTGGTGATCTCAGTGCGCAATTCTTGAATTTCACGGCCCGTCACGGCAGCGCGTGCTGTTACATCGAGATAAAGCGCGGCAATCATTGCCATACCGATCACGGCAAGCAGGAACGCGCCAACCCACTGGCGTTGAACTCGCCAGGGAGCCTGTTTATGAGCATGTATGAT
>DAINRK010000012.1:5420-12490 GCA_036741855.1 Anaerolineales bacterium | reverse complement strand
TTTTTTCTACAATGCGAAGTTTCGCACTGCGTGCTCTCGGATTATTTTTTATCTCTTCATCCGAGGGCGTGATCGGTTTTCGATTTACCTCTTTCAACGTTGCTTTGCGTTCTTCTTTATAGATCTGTTCATAAGGCGGATTGACCAGATCTTTGCTTTGCTCACGGAAGAATTCTTTGACAATGCGATCTTCCAGCGAGTGAAAGGAGATCACTGCAAGTCTTCCACCGGACCTCAGGCTTGCTACCGCTTGCGGCAGCACTTCCTCAATGGAAGCCAGTTCCTCATTGACCGCGATCCGCAGCGCCTGGAAGGTCCTCGTCGCGGGATGGATGCGGTCACCTCTTCGAGGAGAAACTGCTTCGATAACAGCGACCAGTTCGCGGGTCGTATGAAGCGGTCTCGCTTTGACGATGGCACGTGCGATCCTGCGTGAGTCCCGTTCTTCGCCGTATTGGTAGAGCAAGTCAGCCAATTCCCGTTCGGATAACTCGTTCACCAAATCAGCCGCGGTCTTCAGCATTGTCGGTCCAAAGCGCATATCGAGTGGAGCCTCCTGAGCGAAAGAAAAGCCTCGTTCAGGAGTATCGAATTGCATGGATGATGCACCAAGGTCAAGAACAATGCCATCGACCTTATCCCAGCCGAGTATTGCCAGCTGTGCAGACAGAGACACATAGGAGGCTTGTACCAGATGAATGCGCTGTTCGTAAGGAGCCAAGATCTTGCGAGCGAGCGCTAGCGCCTGTGGGTCCACATCCAGACCCAACAGTTGCCCATCTGGCACAGAGGCCTCCAAAATTCCGCGGGCATGACCGCCCGCGCCCAATGTCCCGTCTACATAGCGACCACCGCGCCTGGGTTGCAACGCGTGTATAATTTCTTTGTAAAGTACAGGTTGGTGCGGCGAATTGTTCATGTATTAACGGCTGAAGCCGTTACTACGAGGAATAGCTTTTCGAAAGATCGAGCGTGGCGAAGCGCTGATTGTTCGTCTCAGTATCCTGCAGTTGCGCCATTTGAGCATTCCACTCAGCAGGAGCCCATACTTCAAAGTATTCACCCTGTCCCGCGACGATGGCCTCACTTTCAAGCATGATGCCCTGACGTAAATTTTGCGGAACAAGAATACGCCCAACCTTATCGATTTCAACAGGATAAGCGTTCGATAAAATAAAACGGCGCAAGAGTCTTGTGTTCGGGTCTGCGAGGTTCATTGCGCTGATACGGTCATACACCTGTTTGAAGTACATATCCGTCATCACCATAAGGCATCGATCAAAGCCTTGTGTGATAAAGGCACCAGCTGCCAGCAATTCGCGAAAACGCGCCGGGATCATCAGGCGCCCTTTGTCATCGAGATTATGCTGGAACTGACCTAAGAACATTTGTGCTATAATTCCTATTAACTAACGAACGCCGGCGCAACCGGCGTCCTACCACTTTCTACCACTTTTTCCCACCATTATACAACTTTTGAAAGAAAAATCAAGTAGTTGTAACTAATTCCCTTCTCCTTCTAATGTCCTATTCGTTATGATCACATCTTCCTTCACTCTTCTCGAAGCGTCGCATTGGACAGATTATGCATTGCTCGATAGCGGTGATGGATTGAAGCTCGAACGCTTTGGCAAATATGTTTTTGTGCGGCCTGAATCTCAGGCAATGTGGAAGCGTTCACTTGATGCGGAATGGAAACAAGCTCATGCGGTATTTCAGCCAACAGGCGAGGAAAGCGGTGGTCATTGGGATTTCAAAAAAAAGATAGAAGAAAAGTGGGAAATGAGATATGTTCTTGACCCATCGCTCATTGAAAGAGGAGAGTTAAAGTTTTGGGTCATGACAACACCCGGCCGTCATCTCGGTGTGTTCCCCGAAGTTGCTGCGCAATGGGATTGGTTTAGCGGCTTGATCGCACAATCAAAAAGGGAAATCAATGTATTGAATTTATTTGGATATACGGGGCTTGCATCTCTCGCGGCGGCCTCCGCTGGCGCGAAGGTGACTCACGTCGACGCATCGAAAAAATCTGTGAGCTGGGCGCGTGAGAACCAGGTATTATCGAATCTGACAGAAAAACCCATCCGCTGGATCGTGGACGACGCGCTGAAGCTCGTCCAACGCGAAGGGCGACGCGGGGTGAAGTATGATGGAATTATTCTTGATCCCCCTAAATTTGGGCGCGGACCGAAAGGCGAAGTGTGGGAGGTGTATAAGTCCCTGCCAAACCTATTCGAAGCCTGCCGCGCCTGTTTGAGTGAAGATCCCTTGTTCGTTGTGACAACAATCTACGCGGTGCGCGCTTCAGCCATCCATGTGGCACAAGCGATGGAAGATACGATGTCTGGATTTCAGGGAAAAATCGAAATGGGAGAACTGGTCGCGCGCGAGCAAAGTGCAGGAAGATTATTGTCTCACGCAGTTTATGCAAGATGGGAAAACAAAGCATAAAGCTAAGTCTTCTTTTTGTTTTTCGACATCAAGATATTCTCTAATTCTGTCAGCCAGTCCAATGCTTTATCCCACCTCTTACGAGGATAGACGGCGAATAACTTATCAGGCCGGTCCCATTTCGGACCCGGCGGACCGGATTCATCTTTCATCAAACTTTTCACTCCCCATAATCCTTTATATTGCACCCAATCTGGTTCTGGAGACAAAAGGACCTGTTTCCAATCCCTAGAGCGCGGGCGTACTACCTTTCGATTCGACATAACGCGCTTGAGGTAACTGCTCGATCTCCCGATCTCCTCGCTCCTTGTATCCCCTTCACAGCCAATCCGGACGCCATCTCCAGTTGCGATTTCCATTGGTAGACTCACAACGTAGTGATCCTGCTCATCACGCAGGTTTTCAAAAGTCTCTTCTGTTAATACAGTAGCCGGATGGGTAGCCAATTCGTTCAGCGCGATTTGACGCGCTTGCTCACTTGGATTAATGAGCAGGAACAAAAAATGGATCAAGCCATCGGCCCAGTAAATAAAGCGCTGGAAAAGACCTTCATGAAAGAGGCTCGCGGACCGGATCACTTGCGGTCGGCTGTAATTGGCATGTGAACCCAGCGCTGCATATATGAGAGGATGAGTTGTGCTATTCCCGTTTTTATCTTTTACACAGCGGACGTCCTCCCATAATTCCATTGCACCTGTCCCATGTTGGGAACATAATAACGAATAGGGTTCATTATTCTTTAAATAGACTGCGACCATTTCCCAATCCCCTTCATGATGGTTGATACCGTTGGCCGCCAGTCGCCAGTCATTGAACGCGTAAAAGAAGTGATATTGCAGGCTCTTCCAGTTGTTGCCTTCCACATCCTCCCAGCTTGCGACACGTCCATAGTAAACAGGCTGTGGCTCCTTTTCGAGAATCTCGGCGTACTGCCAGAAGGACTTGCGCGCAACGGTCTCAGTGGCGCGAGATAACATGTCCATAATCACACCTGGCGCTTCAGGAATGATATAGTCAAAGATAAGCTTCATGGTCCTCACGGAAAGAAAAAACAGCACCAACAAATAAATTGGCAGCAAAATGAGGTATTCGACCTGAATACTGATAAACACATGGGGAGTCAGAAAAAACCAGACCGGCAAGGCTCCTAACACAAAGAAGAAAAGCGCGACCGATGCAGCGAGAAAAAAGCGCAAACGGATCGGTGATGCCTGGATTAAGACAATAAATGCGGCGACCAAGGCCAAAAATGCAGCGCCTACAACGCCATCCCAGCCCAAGAGAAACCAACCTCCAACTGCAGTAGCTGCAGACAGAACGCCCCACCAGACCCAGATATCGGAATCAATCAGTGGGTCGTTGACGAAACGCAGAAAATACTCCCCACTTTCCAATTTGCCAAGTTTTGTGACAAGAGGATCATCCAAATGAGATAACAAGCCGATCACCCCCTGCGGTCCGCTTGGAAAGATCGTACATTTTTCGAGATATGGCTCCACCGCCATTGGGAAAAATCGTTCGCTCTTCGCAAAGCGCAGCACTGGTTCGTATTTCTCCAGTAATTCCCGGACATCCATACGTCAAATTATAAAACGAATAAATGGATAAGGATCTATCTATAAAATTGGGAGTAGTAGCTTATATGATCCTCGAGAGAATCAACAACGGAGCCACAGAGAAAATCTTTATGAAATCTCTGTGTCTCCGTGCTCTCTGTAATTAAGGATTGGGCTATTGCATTATATTTTTGATATAAAGACCGAATCTAATCTCTACGTATTCCCATTTACTGTCCGTCCACGATACTTCTTCAGCACTTCCCATCCTACCAACATCTTTTCCTTTTCATCCCATAAACGAAAGAACAACGAACTCAAGCTCTGACGAAACGTCAGGGGTTCGATCTGAAAAATAGGATTTTCGTTGTGGCACTCTTCCAATCTATAGTTGGGAATTTTCGGGCTTAGATGGTGGATGTGATGAAAGCCGATATTGCCTGTGAACCATTGCAATACTCTCGGAAGTTTATAGAAGGAACTTCCATCCATACCCGCATTGAAAAATTCCCAATTCGTATGGCGTTCCCAATAGGTGGGTTCAAAATTATGCTGAACATAAAACAGCCAGACGCCCACCGAAGAAACGAACAGCATCAATGGGACTTGAATCATCAGAAAAGCTGCCCAGCCGATCTCTAGTATGATCCAACCGATCACTGCCGCCAGCGCGATATTCGTCCATATCACACTGCTTTTTTCGCGCTTTCCCGCAGCAGGACCCCAAAAACGATGGAACATGACAAACACGAGGAACGAAGAAATGCTGAACATAATCATCGGGTTGCGATGAATGCGATAAACGAGTTTTTTATGCCACGGCGCAGCCAGGTATTCCTCTACCGTCATGGTGTATACGTCTCCAACGCCGCGCCGGTCCAGGTCACCAGCAGTGGCGTGATGAATGGCATGATTATGCTTCCACTCATAAAATGGAGTGAATACGAGCACCCCAAGAATCAATCCTAGGCGGTCATTTGCTTTCATGGTTCTAAAGAATGATCCATGGCAGCAATCGTGGAAGATGATGAACATCCGCGCCATGAATCCTGCCGTCGGGATGATCAGCAGCAAAGTGAGCCAGTACCCCACCTCCATACTGCGATAGGCAAGATACCATAGCACAAAAAATGGTATGACAGTGTTAAACACCTGCCACAAACTACGCCATGTTTCGGGATACGCGTACTTTGAAACAATCCCCTGCCATCTAAATTTTTCTGTAGTCATTTTGTTCCTCCGATTGATATTTTGCTATTTTACTTTATCGAACAATTCGGGCAACGACAGATCTGTAAGCGATCTCACGGTCAGATTTGCCCCCTCGATTCTCAATAGGGATGTAACCGGATTCGGGACAGCCACCACAAAAATCCCTGCCTGGTTGGCTGCCTTCACGCCATTAGGTGAATCTTCAAACACCACTGATTCATTTCTATGGACTTGTAACTGCTTCAGCGCCAACAAAAATAGATCCGGGTTCGGCTTTGTCCTGCCAAAGCCGACATCGTCTGCGCAGATGATGGCATCAAAGTGATTGAAGATACCGAGTCGTTTTGCATGTGTATCCACCCACGAATGCGGTGAACTGGATGCGATCGCGAGTTTGAGTTTAAGGCACTTTGCTTCATGAATGATATCAATAATACCAGGCAAAATGGGCTGGCTGAGGGTTAACGCGCCACTCTCCGAGCTGTGACGCGTGCGCAGGGAAACGGTATCCAGCCGTCCCTGAGAAAGATGCGTTAAGTGTTCCGCCGCGTCGAAATGCGATAGTCCATATCCACCGACAATCTTCCCCCATTCGTCGTGTGGCAGTTCAAATCCATGCTCATGATAAATAGCCTGCCAGACATGAAATTCGGGTGTTTCGGTATCGAGGATGAGGCCATCGAAATCGAAGATCAGGGCTTTGATCCGCAGGACTGCTTCGCTTGCCATAGATGCCAAATTATACCTGAGGGAGGTGCTATACTTTATTTGGAGTCAGGACTTGTTCCTGCAATCCAACAGTAAAATGTTGGACTCCAAAGTTTGAGGAGATATTTTATGGAAGATCTCTATTACTCTGCTTACATCGAACTTGACAAAATCTTGAACAGCCAGCATCCAAGAAGTTTTGAGTCGATGGAAGATGGGAACGATGAGATGCTGTTCATTATCATTCACCAGGCGTATGAATTATGGTTCAAGCAGATCCTCTTCGAACTGGACCTGACGAGGAACATCTTCATTAGAGGTAACATTAAAGACAATTCTCCTGATATGAGCAATGTTGTCCATAAGCTGAAAAGGATTGGGAAAATTCTAGAACTTATCAATCAGCAAGTGGGTGTTCTTGAGACCATGACCGCGCTCGACTTTTTGGAATTTAGAAATTTTTTGTTGCCTGCATCCGGTTTTCAAAGTAAACAGTTCAGGTTAATTGAAGCCAAACTCGGTCTGAAGATGGAACAACGATACAAAACTGAATACTACAAACATACGCGCAGGGGCAGTTTGTCAGAGGCCGATTTACGAGAAGTGAATGATGCAGAAAGCGAAAGTACGCTGAAAGAGTTGATCATTCAATGGCTGGAAAGAATGCCTTATCTGGAGGAACGACATTGGAAGGAATATGAACAGGTAACTGAATCGACTTTTGAGGATAGACACAAATTCTGGGTGGATTACCGGAATGCCTACGAAAACAGTCTGTCGAAAAGTGAGATGGGCAGGTTGAAGGAATTTGATTTTGTCTTCTTTGAAAAAGGTAGAGGAGATATTTCCCCGGCTGCGATGCGCGCCGCGCTATTTATTACGATTTATCGCGATCTGCCAATCTTTCAATTCCCATTCGAACTACTGAATACATTATCCGAAATAGATGAACTACTTTCCAACTGGCGTTACAGGCACTTCATGATGGTACGTCGCATGATCGGCATACGGGTCGGCACCGGTGGCACCAGTGGGGCAGGCTATCTCGAAGGTACATTGAGCCAACATTACGCATTTCGTGAGATCACAGAAGTAGCTACATTTTTGATCGAGAGAAGCAAACGCCCCGCGTTGCCAAATGCC
>DAINRK010000012.1:0-5320 GCA_036741855.1 Anaerolineales bacterium | reverse complement strand
CTTATGAAACCAAATCGCATCATCTTAATCAGGCACGGAGAATCCCAGGGTAATATTGATATAAATCAATATCAGACCATCCCGGATTATGCATTAGACCTCTCTTTGGGAGGAATTGAACAATCAAAACAAGCAGGTAACGAGATAAAAGAAATCATTGGCTCAGAGAGTCTCCATGTGTATTTATCACCCTATTTCAGAGCACGCCAAACCTATCAACATCTGAAACCAAGCATTGAAACGAATATCCAAAAGGTTGTCGAAGACCCAAGAATCAGGGAACAAGATTGGGGGCATTTACGACATCCAAATGAAAATGAAGAAATTCGAAGACAAAGAGATGGTTTTAGCACCTTTTATTACAGGATACCTGACGGCGAATCGGGTGCAGATGTATATGACAGAGTAAGCACATTCCTGGAAACATTGCATAGAGACTTCAACAAATCCCACTACCCTCAAAATGCCCTGATCGTTACTCATGGACTTACTCTTCGCTTGTTCCTCATGAGGTGGTTTCATTGGTCAGTCGAGGAATTTGAAAATTTACGCAACCCAAAGAATTGCCGGGTCGTTGTCATGCAGAAAAATGGAAATAATCGTTATGAATTATTAACCAAATTAGAAAAAAGAGATGACAAATAAAGTATGAGATCGAAATCTCTTTGGGTCTGCCCAGACTGTGGACGGCAATTCGTTTCAGTCAATCGCAATCATTCATGCGGACGATATCATTTGGATGATCATTTTGTAGGGAAAAATCCCATCGTCCGCGAGTTATATGATCTTTTGTTTGAAACGATGAAGCAATTTGGTCCAGTTAAGGCCTTCCCTGTCAAGACGCGCATCATCTTTCAAGCGGAGGTGCAATTCGCCGCGGCAGTGCCCCGCAAGCGCTGGTTGGAAGTTTACTTATGGTTAACGCGACAAGCCACGCACCCGCGCATCCACAAGATGGAAATGGGAGTCTTTCGGGACTATGGTCACATTTTTCGGCTTCGTCACCCAGATGATTTAGATGAAGAATTGGTCGATTTGCTTCACGAGGCATACATATTGGGGTGCAGACTTTAGTAACAATCTTTGACAGGAGCAGTAATTGGAACATCACATCGAAGAAAACGGAAAATCATTAATAACCGATCAAGTCTTAGCTATGTGCCAGCGTGGATTTGGAACTGATGTGCAAATCGAGTCCATCCGCGAACTGGGTGGTGGCACATTCAACACTACATATCACATTACGCTTGCAGATCAACGCAAGCTTATCCTGCGCGTCTCTCCACCTCATACGGAGGACACATACTGGGACGAGGCCTTCCTGATGCGCCGCGAGCATTCGATGCAGCCATTTTTTGCCCCCGTCGCCGCGCTCATGCCGAAGACACTTCTGGCTGACTTCACACACCAACTCATTGACCGCGATTATATGTTCCAGACGTTCATCGAAGGCGAACGGTGGGACGATGTAATGGATAAATTGACCTCTGAAGAGAATAATCTTCTATGGAATCAATTTGGGAATATCCTGAAACAAATTCATCAAGTGCACGGAGAATCATTTGGAATACTCCGTCCTGGTTTTGAATTCCCACATTGGAGCCAAGCTGTGATTAATCGCCTGGAACGCACACTCCAGTCTGCAAAAGATAATCAACTTGAACTACCTTATCTCGCCTCCATCCTGGATTTAATACGCGCCTATCGTGAACAACTGGATGAAATTCAGATTCCAAGCCTGTTGCATGGAGATCTATGGTCATTCAACATTCTAATCTCGCGTGCAAATAATCCTTTGATCGTCGGAATTCTGGATGCTGACCGGTCATGGTGGGGTGACCCGATGGCGGATTGGACGATGTTCATCCTTGCACATGCTGAGAAGGAGGAAGGTCATTCCCACTTCTGGAACGCCTACGGCCAACTAGAAAATACTCAAAGTTCAAACTTCAGAAAGAATGTTTACGATGCCATGCATGCAGGTACGGCATTCATTTGGGCTGTCAAACACCAAGATGAAGAAACTGTGACGAGAGCAACAGGCACGTTGCGCGAAGTCGCAGAAATCCTCCCCACACTGATTTAAGAATAGCACGCCTAATATCTATTCCTGGGGTGTAAGTATGAATTAAAATATGGCTGCTGCAGCTCTTTTAGACGCGAAGCTCAGGAGGAAGCTATGTTAATGCAAACTCAGGAAAATGACCTAAATGTGACGATAGAAGATTACTATCACTGGGTTGAAGACCTGGCTATCAAGCACCGTGCCAAGCAAGCACTTCGAGGCTTGATGGCTGCCGGCTCTCTGGCAACACCGGCTCTAATCAGGGGATTGCGTCATTCTGAGCCGGCCGTGAGGATCGGGTGTTGTCAGGTCCTGGATCATCATATGGATGAAGCCGCATTACCTGAACTCCTGGAGAACCTGCATCATGAGAATGAGATGGTCAGAGCGTGGGCTATGCACGCACTCGCCTGTGATCGCTGCAAGGAAGGGACTTGTCGTCCCGGTGAAGACCAGGTTCTTCCTATTGCAGCACAAATGCTCATTGAAGATGAAAGCCGTCGGGTTCGGCAAATGGCGGCTGGAGTTCTTGGTCCAAGCGTCCATCGGCGTCCTGATGTATTGCAGGCACTGGAATATGCCCGTGATCATGATCCTCATCCCGTGGTAAGAAAAATTGCAGGGTGGTATACCCCAGGCGGACCCATTTACAAACGGCTAATCCCGAAGCCATTACGCGCAAGAAGTGGTGCTCATTCCACAAGCGATGCCTAACCCATGTACGCTACGCGAGCCGATGTTTCAGGAGGGACTTGACACCCATGCTATACTGTTACTACACATTCAATCCTATTGATTTTCAAACACAATGAAATATTTCGTTGTACATACAATCCTATTGAGTCTTTGCCTTACATCCTGTGCCAGCCGGCCTGCAAACGCGCAATCAGGGGAGCCTGTGTTTGCGGTCACTACAGAAAATCCAGACGATCAAATCGATATTAAAAATGAAAAAGGCATTTCGACAGTTGATATTCGCAGCCCGACCGGAATTGGTTCTGCAAGATTTGTTCTTGAATCAGGCACGATGCCAGAACGAGTCGTCATGCGCCTCCATTTGAAAGGTTTGGAAGAGCTCCGGCTTGTATCTGATCAAACTACTATTGCAGCGTCAGCTTCAAGCAGCAATCTGTTTCGCGTCACCGACCAAAGAGTTATCTCATCCGGAAATGAATATTCCATCACTCCGATTGATCCGTTATGGATGAAGATTGAAATTGTCTCAAGTCAGGCAATTGAAACAATCCCCCTGAAAGATGGATATTTCGAAATCACGATCTCAAATGAATTCGTTCAGAATTCAGGAGACTCTTTTGAGATCCAATGGATCGATTTTTACAGGTAAAACAAGGAGGTCACCAGAACAAATATTCAATCCTCACATCATTGTTAGAGATCAGAGTAAGGACATCAAAAGTTTCCATTTGAATAAGGAGTTTTATATGTTCAAGGGTAAAAATTGGCTACATGGGTTAATCCTGATCGTAATGATGTTTAGTTTTTCCTTCACCGCTGCTGCACAGGGACCCTCAGACGAAACAGAGGTTTTTTACATCGCCGATGTATTTGATGTAGAGACTCGCTCCGCAATTGCTGCAACAGGCGCTTTGATCCTGGAAGCTGGTCACGATTATGTACTGGTGGAAGCAACTCCGCGGGAGAAGAAGGCAATCGAAAGACGAATCGGAAGAACAATCGCCAAACCAACATTAGAGCAAGCCATCCCTCTGGCTTTCCCTCCTGCTGACTCGAATTATCATGATTACGCTGAAATGGTCGCAGAAATACAGCAGGCTGCAGTTGATCATCCATCCATCTTCTCCCTGTTCAGCATCGGCACCTCCTACGAGGGCCGCACGATCTGGGCAGGCAAGATATCCGATAACGTTGGAATAGATGAGGACGAACCAGAAGTGCTTTTCACGCATCATCAACATGCACGCGAGCATCTCACTGTAGAGATGGCACTATATACACTGGGGATCCTCACGAACGAATATGGCACCAACCAGCAGATCACCGATCTGGTGAATAGCCGCGAGATCTGGATGGTCTTCGACATGAATCCCGATGGCGGCGAATATGATATCGCAACGGGAACTTATCGCTCCTGGCGCAAGAACCGTCAGCCAAACGCCGGCTCACAGTATGTCGGTACAGATTTGAACCGCAACTGGGGCTATCGCTGGGGATGCTGTGGCGGGTCCAGCGGCACAACGAGCAGTGAAACCTATCGCGGCGCATCCGCTTTTTCAGCGCCAGAGACACAAGTTGTACGAGACTTCGTGAACTCGCGCGTCGTTGGCGGGAAACAACAGATCACTGTTGCAATTGATTTCCACACCTACAGCGAATTGGTCCTGTGGCCCTACGGCTACACACTCACCGATGTGCCAACCGATATGACACTGGATGATCACAATGTGCTGGTTACAATGGGCCAGGCCATGGCCGCCACGAATGGTTATACGCCGGAACAGGCCAGTGACCTGTACATCACCGATGGCACGATCAATGACTGGTTGTATGGTGTACATCGCATCATGAACTACACGTTCGAGATGTATCCTGTGACCTCCGGGCAGGGCGGCTTCTATCCGCCAGATGAAGTGATCCCGGCCCAGACGTCCCGCAATCGCGCGGCGGTACTGTATCTGCTGGATCAGGCAGACTGCCCGTATGATGTAATTGGCAAGGGAGCCCAGTATTGCGGTGGCACGCCGCCCGCAAATACAGGTTTGCTCAGCCCATCGGCAAACGTGCCCGTGACCAGCGGCTCAGGCGATAACAACGGGTATGAAGTAGTCCCTGCGAACGCGTTTGGAAACGACGGTCTTTTCGCCGTTGATAACAACAGCGGCACGAACAACCAAACCTCCTGTACGAGCACTCGAAAGGATAGGCATACCTTCTACAACTACGGCTTCAGCATCCCAGGCGGAGCAACAATCACAGGTATAGAAGTGCGCCTGGATGGGCGGGTCGATAGCACTTCAGGAGCGCCAAAGTTCTGCATTCAGCTTTCATGGAACGGTGGGGCATCGTGGACAGCTGCAAAATCCACTTCCACACTGACGACAAGCGAAGCCACCTATCTGCTCGGCGGCTCAGCCGATACGTGGGGACGAACCTGGTCAAGTGGCGACTTCACGAACTTCCGCGTGCGCATCACGGATGTTGCCAGCAGTACCTCCCGCGACTTCTCGCTGGATTGGATTGCTGTGCAAGTGACGTACACGCCGTAATATCATATAT
>DAINRK010000011.1:0-22759 GCA_036741855.1 Anaerolineales bacterium | reverse complement strand
TTATATAGGAGCTTCGGCGTGAAAATCGTCATTGTAATTTCTGCCATCGCTGAATGGATCGCTGTCAAGCCTTTGTTTCCCACGGCAAAAGTGGATCACTTTCCTTTCGGGGAATGCATGGACGCGACACTTGGCAAGTGGAACTCGAAACTTTTTCACTGTGGGTGGGGAAAGATCGCCTCAGCTGGAGCAATGCAATATTTAATCGATCTCCACTCGCCCGATTTGATCGTGAACCTGGGGACATGCGGGGGCTTCGAAGGAGTTGTCCGGCAGGGAGAAATAATTTTAGTGGATAAAACGTATGTATATGATATTGTGGAACTAATGGGCGATCTCGATATCACGACATATTACGCCTCATCTCTGGACTTGAGCTGGCTCGCTGAGCCTTATCCTCATCCTGCCCGACGTGGAATGATAGCGTCTGCTGATAGCGATCTTCCGCCCGAAAAAATCTCTTTTCTTAAACAAAAAGGTGCAATTGCTGCAGATTGGGAGTCCGCGGCATTGGCGTGGGTGGCGCGAAAGAACAACGCGCGCCTCTTGATCCTTCGCGGTGTCAGCGACATGGTGAGCGAAGATGGGGGAGAGGCTTATAACAACATCGAAGTGTTCAACGACCGTGCCAGAGGAATCATGGAGCGATTGATCGAGCAATTGCCTGATTGGTTGAACGCAGTCAGGCTATAGGGCTAACTCCATTAAGATATCTTCATCGTCAGTTGCGTTAGAAATTGGAATTTCATTAAATCCAAGTCGCTTGTAGAACTCGACCGCACGCTTTTGATATACGGGATCAGTTTCGAGCCTGACGCGCTCATAACCTTTTTCTCGGGCAAACGACAGTAATTCCTGCATCATGCGATATCCTAAGCCCTTGCCATGATATTGAGGCAAGAGCCAAAGCCTTTTAAGTTCACAGATGTTACTTTTAAGCTTTCGGATGGCACCTGTGCCGATAATTTCCTCTTC
This sequence comes from Anaerolineales bacterium, assembly GCA_036741855.1. Classification (GTDB taxonomy): domain Bacteria; phylum Chloroflexota; class Anaerolineae; order Anaerolineales; family Villigracilaceae; genus Defluviilinea. The sequence goes on along the minus strand of DAINRK010000011.1, from coordinate 21,784 downwards.
ATCGGTCATTACCAGGAACGTGCCACCACTCTCAAAGTAATTTCGTTGAATATCACTCATCTCCTCCAGGGTACCGCGTGCATCGAAATGCGCCATGATATCTTCCAAAGGTAATGGATCATTGAATACATGCTTTGCTACAGTATAGATCAATCGTCTCGCAAGTTCTGATTCGTCCGGTTTGATAGGGCGGATTTGGACCATTTATTGATTTTACTCTGCCAGCGTTATAATAAACCACTTCAGTAAGTTCACTATTGCTTAGCCACAGAGATCATCGAGACTATTGAGATAAACTCATTTTCTCGGCGATCTCTGTGGCTAAGATTAAGTATTAATACTCCATGAATCCACCGACCGAAGAAGATATTCAAATCCAGAAACGAAATTTCCGAAACGTTCAAATTGATGGAGTCGGTGTGAGCATCTCCAGCGTTGCTCAGCCGTTCCTGCCTGTATTTCTCACACGCCTTGGTGCAACAAATTTTCAAGTAGGCTTACTCACCTCCATGCCCGGTGTGACGGGGTTGATCCTGGCACTTTTTGTCGGGCGCTTTCTTCAAACTCGGCGCAACATCGTTCCGTGGTATAGCCTGTCGCGTCTGATGGTGATCTTATGTTATGCGTTGACGGGGATATTGACCCTGTTTATCGCTGAAAAATATGTCATCATTTCCACCTTATTGATTTGGGCCTATGCTACGATTCCTCAAACCGCCCTGGCTGTTGCTTTTTCCGTTGTGATGAATGCGGTAGCCGGGCCCGAAGGTCGCTATGCTTTGCTAAGTCGTCGTTGGGCAATTTTCGGTGTGACAGGTGTAGTGGGCACGTTCATTGTCACACGCTTGATCAACTTGATATCATTCCCTTTGAATTACGCTACCATGTTCCTGGTTTTGTCGCTGGGCGGGTTTCTAAGTTTTTATTTTTCCAGACTGATTCAATTACCAGATCAGGTGCCTCCGCCGCTTTCGGATAGCCGCTCGCCGCTGGATGGATTTCGTAATTATATTGCTCTCCTGCGCGCGAACCCAGCCTTTGTTTCGTTCTCAACAAAGAGGTTTGTATATTTTTCAGCCATCGTATTGAGCTTGCCGATCATGCCTTTGTATCTCGTTCGTGAGCTACGTGCAACAGATGCCCAGATCGGCACCGTTACTATGGCAATGAATCTTGTGATGTTGGCTGGCTATTATCTCTGGCCCCGGGTCTCCAGAAGGCGCAGCGGACGCTTCGTTCTGTTGGCAACGACGTTTGGTATGGCCCTTTATCCGGCGTTCAGCGCAGCGACTTCGCGCGTGGAATTGATCATTCTCTATGCTGGAATTGCCGGGCTTTTTCAAGCCGGACTGGATCTCGTCTTCTTCGATGAATTAATGAAAACTGTTCCTGCAGAATATAGCGCGACATTTGTGGCGCTAGCACAATCTATGCAATATCTAGCGACGATCATCGCGCCACTGCTGGGAACCTGGCTGGCAACCTACATTGGTCTGGGAGGGGCGTTGTGGTTGAGTGCAGGATTGAGGCTGCTTGGATTCTTGTTGTTTCTTCGGCGGGACGTAAAGTAACAATGCCGGATCAAAATTTGAAGTGGATAAAAATCCGTCCAAAATTCTTATCGTCTTTTTCTACGCGATGATATAGCTTTTTGATGTGTCCTTGATTCAAGAAGCGCAGGACTTTTTTCTTGAGTTGGCCGCTGCCTTTGCCGGGGATGATCTCAACCAGGTTGATCTTCTTTTCGATAGCCTCTTCCACAATCCGATTTAACTCCGCATCAATTTGAGCACCTCGATTGTAGATTTCGTGCAGGTCAAGCTTGAGCTTTGCCATTAATTACCCCAGCGTTGAATAAAACTTTCTGACTCTACACCAGGCGCGTCAGCAATACGGTTGATGTAGTTGAAATAGCTTATCACTTGTGTCGCATCATGAATGGCGCGGTCATCAAGCCCTTGCTGGCGGAGAGTTTCCAGATCTGCGCGAGTCATTTCAAACGGGGTGCGCGTTAGTTTTGCCGCGAATTCGCAAAGGGCCTTGTTGGCTTTTGAAAGCGGAGCAGACCGCCAGTCACGCGCGACCGCGTGTACGAAGGCATCGGCCTCCTCGTTATTCATAATCCTCCCAACCTCAGCACGGAGGTCATGCGCTTGTGATTGTGTTCAGTAGTAACAGTGATTCTCAAATGAAACGACAACAGCCAGCATTTCGCGTTGAGCGCGCGAGAGCGGTGATTCTCCCTTCATCGCTGTGATGTAAAACGCAATACTATCCCGCATGGCACGCGGATTAAGTGACATGATGTGAACGATATGCCAGACTCGCCCCGCACGCTGAATGGCTTTATCAAACTCTGCTTTCAGCAAGCCGGTTGCATCAGAAATGTCAATTTGCTTGATCCACGGCATATCATTTTTTCTTCGGGACAAAGTCAAACGGCGGACGTTGATTCAGCGTGACAAGATTTGCACCCGATTCGCTGAGGTGCAGCATTGTCACCGAACCTGTGTTGCAGCTCAAACGTTGGAACTGATCTAGGGGCAGACCCAGAAAATATGAGACGGCGAGTTTGATGGGGTCGGCGTGGAATACAGCCGCAACAATATCTTTCGGCTTATTATGTTTTTTTGCAATGCGTTCGAGCGCGTTAACATATCGCAGCTGCGCTTCAGCAAAGGATTCACCTTCGGGAAATCGAAAGCGGGAAGGCGCATTTTGCACGACTTTCCATGCCTTGGTAAGCCGCAATACTTTCCAGGATCTGCCCTCCCACGTGCCAAGATCCGCTTCCAGAAGCTCGGGCTCTTGAATGATTTCCAGGTTGCGTACCTTGGCGATCGGTTGTGCTGTTTCCATCGCTCTCTCGAGCGGACTGGAGTAAATCGCTGTGATGGGGAAGTCTTTTAGCGCTTCGCCCAAAGCCTCAGCCTGTTTCCGCCCTTTTTCATTTAGGTGAATCCCCGCGATGCGCCCTGCCATTTTGTTGGTCCTTACATATTCATTTTCGCCGTGACGGATGAGGAGGATAAGAGGCATAAATAATCCAATTGATCCATTTTATTTGATCTTCCGCTTCATCTCCTGGATTTGATCTTCGCTCAAGTCAGGTACGTTCTCGCGGCGTTCAATACCTAAGGCTTTTCGCTGGGCTTCACGCCACATATCAAGCCGCGCGTTGACTTGGGATTCGTAACCTTCTTGCGAGGGTTGATAGAAGTAGGTGCCGAGCAATCGCTTGGGTAAATATTGTTGTGGGGTGAAATGGCCATCCAATTCATGAGGATAAACATAATCCTTGCCATGTCCCATCGCAGCAGCATCGCGATTGCCGTCCATGAGGTGGCGCGGGACAGAGACTTGCCCTTCATCTTCGATTTTTTTCATCGCTTTAAAGTATGCACTAGCCGTGTTTGATTTGGGCGCGGTAGCAAGATACAGCGTGGCTTCAACAATGGGATAAATGCCCTCAGGTAACCCGATAAAGTCAAAGGCTTGTGCTGCAGATGAAACGACAACGATTCCCATTGGGTCTGCCAAACCAATATCTTCACCTGCAAGGATGATAAGGCGGCGGATTATGAAGCGCGGGTCTTCGCCCGCGTAGATCATCTTTGCAAGCCAGTATAAAGCGGCGTCGGGGTCACTTCCGCGTACGGATTTGATGAACGCGCTGATCGTATCGTAGTGCGCATCGCCGTCTTTGTCATAAAGAACCGCGCGACGCTGAATAGACTCTTGCGCCACATCCAATGTAATATAAATGACTCCATTATCGTCTGGCGGTGTCGATTCCACAGCAAGTTCGATCGCGTTCAACGCGTTGCGAGCGTCACCGGATGCCACGTCGATTAAGTGCGCGCGAGCATCCTCGTCAAGTTTGACTTTCTTATTTCCATAGCCCCGTTCCCTATCGCTTAGAGCGCGGTCGATGAGGATGCCAGTCTCTTCTTGATTCAAGTTCCGTAACTGAAAAACGCGCGAGCGTGAGATCAGAGCCTTAATGACTTCGAAGTATGGGTTCTCCGTGGTCGCTCCGATGAGTGTGACAGTCCCGGCTTCGACATGCGGAAGCAATGCATCCTGTTGAGCTTTATTCCAACGATGAACTTCGTCCACAAAAAGGATGGTGCGTTCATTGTGAAGACGCCTGCGTTCCAAAGCCTCTTCGATAATCACGCGCAAATCAGCCTTGCCCGCTAAGATGGCAGAGATCGTCACAAAGTGACTCTTCGTCGTATTCGCAATGACTTGTGCTAGCGTTGTCTTGCCTGTACCTGGGGGTCCCCACAAGATAATGGAAGAAAAGAGCCTGTCAGCTTCGATGGCGCGGCGCAGGAGTTTGCCTTCACCAACAATATGCTCCTGGCCGATGTATTCATCGAGCGTGCGCGGACGCATACGCGCGGCAAGTGGCGCTTCAGTTTTCATGCGTTCTTGCATGGCGTGATCGAAGAGATCGGACATAATAGAGATTATAGCATTTCCTCTCATCCCTAACCCTTCTCCCTCTGGGAGAGAAGAACTTGAATCAAAAAGGGCGCTAAAGCGCGCCCTTAAGCAGAAACATGTGAGCCTTAGAAAGAAGCGACGGCGGTATTCAGATCGGTGAATGTGTCAATATACATATCGAACCCACTCATTTCAAAGGCAGTTCTCGCCTCGGGAGATAGTTTTAGCAACTTCAAATGGGGAGATTTATATGTGCCAGCGCTTATTCCCTTTTTCATTTCTGCATCAGTCAGGTTGGCATCCGGGTGTACCTCACGAAGTTTTCGAAACACATGATTCAAAGCTCGAAAGCCTGCGCTGCTGACAAACCCTGCGTGTGAAAGATCCACGAGCATGTAGCGACTGCCATTATTGATTAATTCTTCTGCCTTTGCCTCAAATTCATGGTAACTGGATGAATCAATGTTTCCATGAACATGCAAGACAGTGACAGGCACCCTTGCATTTTCAGTATGTACCTCGATTTCCATATGATTCTCCTCTTTTAATGGGTGTCGATTTTTCTTATTATACTTCCTATCACCTAAGCATTGCCATGAACAACTTATTATCTTCCTGGCGGATTGATTGTTGTAGGTGTGGCCGGTACATCAGGTCCTGGAGGTGCCGGCAGGGTAGGAGGAGGCTGCAGTTCTTTTGGTGGTGATACCGTTGGAGTCTCCATCTCTGGCGCGGGCGAGGGTGGAGGAGGCTGTGTCTTCTCTCGAAAACCAACCAGTTTCCGCAATATATCAAACCAGAACGGTGCACCTTGCATCGCTGCGAATCCGCTGACAACCAGACCGAAGAACTTAACAATCCAGCCCCAGCTATCGCCCCACGCCGGAAGATTGGACAGTTCCCTGCATTCGCCTACGGACCGATAGGCGGGCCTGTTAACTGCTTTCGGAGGCCAGGCACAGGCTGTAGCATCTTCAGCTGGTACTGTGCTCCAACCCACCGGGATGGCAAGGCTTTCGAAACTTTCGCTAATATTGGTGATCTCCTGCTGGCCCGTCTGGCTTCGGTTCTGTGCCTGTGCCACAATAACCGCTCGCAGAGTTGGCTCCCGCCACAATTGATGCGTGATGTGCAGCGTATCAATATGGAAAATTAGCGCAAGCGCCAAACCGAGAAAAAAAGCCACAGTTTGAGCCCGGGCTTTATACCAGCCTGATGCCTGGTTCATTACGGTATCGAACCAGCTCGCAATATTCTTCTGATATTTTGCAAGTGTGTCTTTCAATTCAAGGGTCTCATTTTCCAGCCCAGGCAACACTCTTTCAAGGACACGCGCCAACTCAGGGCTCTGTGCTTTCAACCTTTGCACACCTGCCCGGATTTGCCCTAGTGTCATGGCTGTGGCAGGCGCATTTTCATCTCTGCCTGCATTCAGAATGACCTCAAGCAGGGCGGCAGCAAAGGTCGCGTTAGGAATATTGATCGGCTTCTTGATGCGGCCCTTTCTATCCATTTCGCCTAATGCCTCGATCAAGGGTTCTTTATAGAGTTGTGCTACCAGCGCGGGGTTCTTGAGCATATTGGTTATGGACTGCTCGAGAAAATTGGCGCGCCAGTTAAGAAGATTGCCAATCGACTCCTGTGCGTGCACGGTAGCCACACTGAGGACCAGCCACGTGAACACCAAACCAATTGCTACTTCGAGTAAAGCATCAAGTTGCATTCGTTCCTCCTATTCAACTAAATTGATGCAAGATAGTATATAGGGATGTTAATTTAAATACAAGTCCTTCTGCTTGGGATAGGCCCTATAAATTGGGTGTTTCCTGCACTGCCTGTTGATGGGATCGATTGACAACATAAATGCCAACCAGCGCGATCGCCCCGCCGATTCCCTGCCAGATGGTTGGAATTTCTCCTAAAAATGGAATGGCAAGGATCGTTGTGACCACCGGTTGTAACACCATGGTCGGTGCGACGATGGATGCAGGAAGATGCCCCAGAGCATAGGCAAGTGCCATGTATCCGATGAGTTGTGAAACGATAGCACTGCCAAGGAAGACCAACCATGTCAATCTGTCATAACCGGCAAATGGATGCTGAAGAATCCGATTGATGAAAAACAGGGCGAGGCTTGCTCCAATCCCAACAAACCAGATGTGAGTTACCGAGTCGAAGTGTGCGCGGCTCTTTTCAGTAATTAGATAATATCCACCGTAAAAGAAACCTGTTAGCGTTGCCATTACATCTCCGATTCCAAATCGAGGATGTAAGATGAAGTCCGTTCCCATGATCAGAGCCGCGCCAATCAATGTGATCGTGAGTCCGCGCCAGAAAGCACTGGTCAGTGTTTGTTTCAAAATAAGCCAGGTGCCTAAAGCTACCCATAGCGGCGCCGTATTGCCAAGCAACGTGGCATTCGATGCTGTAGTGTAGGATAGTGATGAAGTCCATAAGGCCAGGTCGCAGGCCGTGAAAATGCCTGCGAGGATTGGGAATAAGACCAACCTGGTGCGGACATCAGGGCTGTTCCGGATGCGTGGGACAAGGAACGGAAGTAATAGAAAGATGGAAATGAACAAGCGATAGAACGCTGTGATTGGTCCAGGTGCGTTTGCCCAGCGCACAAACATCGCAGAAAAACTTAGCGCGAGCACACCCGCGCCTAATGCAAGATAGGCGAGCGCGGATTTATTTTGAGTCATGAATGTCTGATCCGTGTTTGGAGAATTTGTATTCTATTTAACTTGAAGAAGATCGAGGGCAGCAGAAAGTTCAGACAACGAGGCAATGGTTGCGTCCGGCAGGATTTGAGTTTCCTCATTCGTCCGTTGACCCGCGCGGCGGCTGATAAAGATCCCATAGAGGCCCACACTCTTTGCACCACGAATATCAGCCAAAAGATTATCGCCCACCATAACTGCTTCCGATGGCAAGAGATACCAGTTCGCCAGTGCGAGTTCAAAGATACGAGGATGTGGTTTTCGATAACTACATGCTGCTGAGCTGAGAATAAAGTCGAAATAGGATGCGATACGAAAGCCACGGGCAAGCTGCTGCACATCTTTATCATCGCCCGCGTTTGAGATCAATCCAAGTTTATAACCACTTTCTTCAAGTTTCTTCAGAGTGGGCAACGCATCTTCTTCCAACAACCAGTTTGTTTGTGTGACAGCAAAAAGATGATCAAGTCCGGTGCGAAGGATCTTTTCTGAAATATTCCCGTAACCCTTGCTGGCCAGCACATCGCGTAAGACAGAGGAGTAAGTCGTTTCAAGCAAGTCCTTTTCACGTTGCTTGAAATATTCATCGAGCCTGCGGCGGAATTCTATGGGAAACGTGGATAGATTGATTTCCAGTCCCTGTCCAAGCAGATATTTTGTGAGCGCCTCATCGGCCCTGGCGTTGATGGAATGCCAGGATTCGCGCTCATACATAAGCGTTCCACCAAGGTCAAATATTACAGCGCGGATGAAATTGCGTGGCATAAGATTGGAAAAGAAAAATGGTTAGTTTACCAGTACCACGCCAATGATAGGAATTAGACTGAGTCCATTAATAAGGATTGCGCTAGAGAGAGGGAGAGGTTTTAGGTCTCGAGTCTGGGCTGCCACGGAAATCTCCTGTTGACTTGATCCTGGTTGGAATCAGCATTCTATTTTGATGAATTTCCGCCAGGTTCTGCGGTGACCGGCCGATGTGGCAACGTAGTGACAAGTACCTTGTCTACGCGGCGACCATCCATATCGATAACTTCGAATCTGAGACCGTGCCACTCGAATTCATCGGCAGTTTGGGGCATACGCCCCAGCGACACCATGATGAAACCGCTTAACGTTTCATATTCATCTTCATGGGGGAGGCCGTGTAGATTAAAAATCTCTTTAAATTCGTCAACTTCCAGCATTCCATCCAGCAACCATGACCCATCCTGTCTTTGGGTAGCCTGAGGCTCCTCCAGTTCAATCTGACCTACGATCTCTTCAAGAATGTCGGTAATCGTTAACAATCCCTGTAAACCGCCGAACTCATCGATGACGAGAAGGATCTCAGTGCCTTTTTCCTTGAATATTTCAAGTGCGCGTGAGGCGAACATCGTTTCTGGGATAAAGAAGGCAGGCTTGAGCAAATCTTTTATTTTGATCGGCTCACCGCTCAGACTCGGAACGAGCAGGTCGCGCGCTTTGACGATTCCTAGAATCACATCCAATGTTCCCTGGCGGACGGGGAAACGTGAAAACTCACTATTGGCGATTTTTTCGCGAATCACCTCCATTGAATCACTCACATCAAGATATATAATATCTGTGCGCGGGGTCATCAATGAATAGACTCGCTGGTCACCCAGACTGAATACACCTTCCACCATATCATGTTCAGCTTCTTCAAATACACCAGCCTGTGTACCCTGGTCAATAAGCAACTGGATTTCCTCCTCTGTAACGGGAGGTTCATTTCCAGGTTGTACACCCAATGTCTTTAGCACGAAGTCTGTAATGCGCCCAAGCAGCCAGACAAATGGCGCGAATATTTTTGAAATAAAGATCATGGGTCCAGCCAGGGCAGATGCGATCAACTCGGGGTTGTGCAAGGCGATCCGTTTAGGGACCAATTCGCCGAGCACGATCGATACAAATGTGATCGAAACCACCACAAGGCCAAGCGCGAGTGAATCAGCATAATCAGCCAGCCAGGGTACCCGCCTAAGCAGGGAACTTACTGGTTGAGCTAATGTTGCTCCACCGATCGCGCCGACAAAAACGCCCACGAGCGTAATGCCAATCTGTACAGTTGCAAGGAACAGATTTGGATTCTCAATTAGATCCAGGACGGTCTCAGCACGCGAATCGCCTTCGTTGATCCGTTGTTGAAGCCGCGCTTTGCGCGAGGAGGCTACCGACATTTCAGACAAAACAAAAACCGCGTTGAGCAGGATAACGACAAAGATGATAATTATTTCTGTAGTTATGTTCATCGAAAATTTTATTAAGTTGCCTTTTGGAGAAATTAACGAATCACAACCTGCCGGCATTACTCCAAACCCGGCAAATACCCGCGCAGAAATGATATGAATGCTGAGGAATTATCGTCTATGGGGACTTCAGACATGATGTCGTGAACTTCTTTACACTCCCTCTATTGTACTATGGATGACCTACTTCTTATATTACTTTGATGCCTGTACCTGTTTTGACTCTGCCGATCACCCATGCAGCTTGATCTGTTTCGCGCGCGGCCTCAAGAAAGGAAGCAAGTTTCTCTTGTGGAACTCCGAGCAACAAGCCGCCACTCGTTTGAGGGTCGAACAATAACATTTGATTGGGCTCATCAATAGACTTGGCGAATTTTACTTTCGACTCAAAGTACTTTTTGTTATCAAACGCGCCGCCTGGGAAGGCCCCTTTTTCAGCATACTTGCGAGCGCAGGAGATAAATGGAATCCTGGCAAAGTCCAGGCTTAACAACACCCTTGAGGCCTCGGCCATTTCCAGACCATGACCAAGGAGGCTGTATCCTGTAATATCTGTTCCACCACGCAGGCCAAATTCTACAGCCAGCTGGCTTGCAGTCTTGTTCAATTGCTTCATCCAGCTTACTGCTTCCGCTACATCCTGTTCATCTGCCTGCTCGCGTTTAAGAGCTGTTGTTGTAACACCAAATCCCAGAGGTTTTGTTAGAACGAGGGCATCACCGACATTGAGTCCGCCTTTGCTCAACATTTTGTCCGGGTCGACAAAGCCAATGACAACAAGCCCGTATTTCGGTTCCTTGTCCTTGACGGTATGCCCGCCTGCAATCACTACGCCTGCTTCACGCGCTTTCTCTGCACCGCCCCTTACGATCTCACGCGCAATTTCTGCGGGTAAATCATCAGGTAAAGCTGTGACATTCAACGCAAGAAATGGTTTGCCTCCCATTGCATATACATCCGAGAGGCTGTTGGCTGCAGCTATGGAACCATAATCATAAGCATCATCCACAACAGGTGTGAAGAAATCCGTGGTCATCACAATGGCACGATCTTCATCCAAACGCCAAACGGCCGCGTCATCAGGTTCCCGCAGACCCACAATGAGCTCCGGGAATGACGCGGGATCGAAGATGTCTTTAACAGGACGCAGTACCTGCGCCAGCGCGTCGGCGCTTAGTTTGGACGCTCAACCTGCGCAGGTTGACAGAGTCGTGAGGCGGATCTCGCGTCCAGTTTGTGGAATCGGCATCTAGCTCCTAATAAAAAAACCAGTAACCAGTCTCTCTGGCTACTGGTCAATTGCTTATCACATCACCAAGGTTATGGCGTTGTTGTAGGCGGCGTGACGGTGGGTGGGGTTGATGTATCCGGTAAGGGCAATATGAATTGATTTCCACTTGGTATGAAGATTGTTTGCACACCAGGCGCAAGCCTCAAGACATACTGATATTGCACCAGGGCCGGAGTGAGAGACTCGGCAAGCAACTGATTGGCCTGTGCTTCTGCTTGCGCCTGAATAATCCTCGCTTCTGCTGCGCCTTTTGCTGCAATCACAGCTGCGTCAGCCTGACCTTGGGCTACCTGGCGAGCTTGTTCGGCCTCTTGTTTCTTTTGTTCAACGGTTAACCTGGCTTGCTGTGCCTGCTGTTCGGCGATCTGCTTTTGCTCCACAGCCGCAGCATACCCCTCGCTGAAGTGTATATCGCGTAAGACGAAATCCAACAGCCGTAAGTCATTCTCAGCCAGACTACGACCTAGTTCTTCAGTAATGATGTTGACGATTTCGACCCTTTTCGTGGAGACGACTTCTTCCACGCCATACTGTGAAACTGCATCGCGGATGATGCCGCGCGATTCGGGACGCACGAAACCATCCTCATAGCGGTTTTGCCAAACGATGTGAAGCGGTACAACTTTGGCTGGGTCAATTTGATAAATGACTGAAGCGTCAATGATAACCTCCTGTCCGTCCTTGGTGCGGGCGCGGATCGAGTCATCACCTTGAACTTGCCCCTCCTGTGACACAGCAGACATGGTATAGGTTTGGTTCGAAATCGAATATGTTACTACCTGCTCCACGACCGGAATTATCCAATGCAAACCAGGTTCGAGCGCCTCGGGGCGCACACCCCCAGCTCGAATAGTCCTGACCACACCGCGCTCACTCGATTCCACATAAACCAAACCAGCCCCTAATGTGGTGAGTATCGCTGCTATCACTAACAAAACGATTACCGTGCTACCGGTTGCCTTCGCGCTTTGATTGCGGCTTGCGCGGATTACCGCCAGCACGCCCAATCCAATAGCGCCAATCCATGCAAAGCCAGCCAACGTACGAATGACATCAACGATGTTCATGGTTCCTCCAGTTTTCAGTTGAAATAATTATACCGCCATGATAGGATAGCGATATGCACACAGGCAAAGGGCAGGTGGTTGAATTGATCCTTGAGAATGGACTCCGTCAGGCGCGGATCTCCTGCCCTCCAAACTTGATTCCTTCCCCAGGCCAATATCTACTATGCAATGACGAGTCCAACGCGCCGTTGCCTGTTCCTGTTTTCTATACGGATTTTTCGTCTCAAGGTTTTATCGCCGCGGCACCTCTTCCTGAATCCTGGACTCCGGGGCAGGAGATTTATTTACGAGGCCCCCTCGGACGAGGTTTTATGTTGCCTTTATTCGCACGGAAGGTTGCGCTCGTCGCGTTCGATGATTCCCCTTCGCGTTTGCATGGGTTGATCCAGCCAGCGTTGAGTCAGGATGCCGCGGTTGTGCTCGTCTCCGATTCCAGATTGGAAAGTTTGCCTAATGAAGTGGAAGTACAGCCTATATCTGCTTTATCCGAAATAATCGACTGGGCAGATTATGTCGCGTTTGACCTGGCGCGGGAAAATCTGCCCAAATTGCGAGAACGATTTTTTAATGGAATTCAGGGAAAATTCGTATTCGAGGCTCAAATCTTAGTTCGTTCTCCCATCCCTTGTGGAGGCATTGCCGAGTGCGGAGTCTGTGCCATAACGGTTAAGTCCGGTTGGAAAATGGCTTGTAAGGATGGCCCCATATTTGATTGGAAGGAATTATGGTGAGGAGTTCTGGAACTCCAAATTAATACCAAATTCTAAATGACGTCCTGGTTTTACCTACAATCCCTTGATATACAACCAGGATATCAATCGGCACAATCTCCCCCTGTTTTTGATCCGCAAATTTGAACGCAAAATTTCCAATCCCTGCGTCATTGGTGTTGAAATAATAATCCTCGGTTCGCCCGTCAGGCAAGTGGACAGTTGCTTTGCCCGCGGCATTTGGAACAGCTTGTAAGGTCTGGCTTTGGACAACGATATAGACAGTCTGCTGGCCGCTGGAGAGCATAATAGACTTTGATACATAAGCGCGTACTCGTAGTGAGAGTACAGCATTGATAGTCGCATCCAATGGATTCGCTGACTTGAGATGAGCCGGGTCTTCAGCAAGGAGATCGAAATAAGTACGCCCCAGATCTGTAAGTGCCACCCGCTGACCCTCGGGCCTGTCTGCCCGCCACTCAAAGCGTGCCTTCTCAAAATATTGGACTATTAGATTCTCGCGATATTCGAATGGTGAAATTGGATTTCCAAATTGTGCCTCGCCACCATTGGCATTATAAAAGTCGAGGAAGGCCAGGCAGACGCGAAAGCCTGAGGAGAACAACTGACATCCTGATGAGCTGTTGATGTTCAACTGTCCACCGGGCTCATAGGCTGCTTCGCCGATAGAAGTAAGTTGCAGATGTCGGTTGCCAAACAGATCTGTACTTAATTCAAAGCGTGCCCGCTGAAAATATTGAACCGTTTTACTATCTTTCGATGTAAATTGCTCTGTGATTGGGTAACCAAAAACCAATTTTGGATCTTTTACGTTCTTGTAGAATTGCAAAAAATCCCCTCTAACATTATGACCTGTCTCTGGGAAATACTGTACATCTGCTGATTGAGCCTGTGCCGATCCCCATGGAGCCAGCAATATTACCAAAATAAGAAAGGGGATAAAAAATCGTCTGACTGCTCTCATCAGATTCATTATACTCATCTACAAAAGGCGGGGCGTACTGCGCACCTTCCAATTTGGATAGGGCACTACGAATGAGTGTTCGTCGAAATTAGACTTTTTTCGATGCGTTCATGAGTGCATCAACGATCCGATCTGCCGCGCGGCCGTCGCCATCTCCGCATATGCGGAGGAATAATCCAGGGGTCGAATTGCTTTGCGGACGATATCCCTCGTCTTTCTGCCAACGAGCTTCGGTGTCGCTGCTTCAACTCCTTCTGGTCGTGAAGTAGTTCTCGCATAATCAATACTGGCACACCAAGCGATGGAGTCTCCTCTTGAACGCCGCTGGAATCGGTCAGGTTTAAGGTTGGATGCTTCATTAAGCGCACCCTCGGAAAATAATCCAAGGGAGCCAATAACAGAGAGAACTTTCAATTTCTGATTTCCAATTAGAGATTGGATGCCTGGGATTTACTATCGCCCAGACGAAAATAGTCGAAACCCGCGCGGCTCCATTGATCTGCATCCCATCCGTTGACACAATCCATTGCAATACGGGCAGTGGTTTTGGCTGCAATTTCATCTGAATCAAACTGAACAAATTCCGTATGTTTGACAAGGAGCAAAATTGCAGCCGCATCCTTGAGCGCCACTTCCAGACTTGAAGCCATTTCAATGCCTGGCATGTTTGCATCGGGCTTGAAAGGCTCCCATACTTTTACCTGCGCCCCCTCCTCTTGAAGCAAGTGAACCACCTCTGCTGCCGGGCTTTCGCGCAAATCATCTACGTCTGGTTTGTAAGCAAGGCCCAGCGCCGCGATTTTCTTATCTTTCAATGAACCCAGCTTTTGCTTCACTTTTTTGACCACAAAATGTGGTTGCTCATCATTGACCTGGCGCGCGTGGTAAATCAGTGATGTCAATTCTGGCGCAGCTTCCACAAAGAACCATGGATCGACGCTAATACAGTGCCCACCAGCACCTGGTCCGGGGTTGAGAATGTTGATGCGTGGATGGCGATTGGCAAGGCTGATGGCTTCCCAAACATCCACGCCGAATCTTTCAGCCAAGCGTGAGAATTCGTTGGCAATGGCGATGTTTACATCTCGGGTAGTGTTCTCCATCAATTTGACCATTTCAGCGGTGGTGGCATCGGTTTCGATGATCTCGCCCTTAACAAAAAGCTCATAGAGAGCGTGTCCGGCCTTTGCAGATTCTGGCGTAATACCGCCAACTACGCGGGCGTTCTCGATAAGTTCGCGCAAAATCTGCCCCGGCAATACACGTTCAGGAGAATAACAGAGATAAAAATCAACCCCTGCTTTAAGACCTGATTTCTCAAGAATAGGTTTGACCAGATCAATTGTTGTACGGGGAGGGGATGTCGATTCAAGAATCACCAAATTCCCTTTGCGGAGATGGGGGACAATAGCTTCTGCAGCAGATATCACCGCGCGCAAATCCGCCAGCTTGTATTTCCTGCCATCAAATTCACCATATACATCCGTTTGGAACGGAGTCGGCACAGCGATTAGAAACGCATCGGCTTCCTCAGGTCGTGCCGAAAAAGAAAAATTCCCTGAATGGGTGGCGAGCGTAACAAACTCGCGCAGACCTGGTTCATGTATGGGGATGTCACCGCGACGCAATATTTCAATAACCAGTGGATTAATGTCTACGCCAACGACCTTGAGTCCATGATTAGCAAAAGTGGAAGCAGTGGGGAGTCCGATGTAGCCGAGTCCGATGACACATATTTTCTGGAAGTTCAATTGTTCTCCTTACAATTAGCTCTCCATAAGATGAAGGCGCTTTTGGGAGGCCTGGATGGAGTTAACCTGAATTTCATTCTCATTATAAAGCCTTGAAGTAATCCTAATACGCAACTTTAACGCACGAATCATCGTAGAATTAATCAGAAAGTCTCCACTTGTTGTATAATGAATTGGAGGAGTTATGGACTTCTTACTTGACCCCAACATCGCCTATCTCCTTTTACTTGGGGGTGTATTACTGGTAATGCTGGCCCTTGCTGCACCAGGAACAGGCATTCTTGAAATTGGTGCATTCTTTTGCATCATTCTGGCGGGGTATACCGTCTATAATCTGTTATTTAATTGGTGGGCGTTGATCCTCATTGCCCTAAGTATTATTCCCTTCATTTACGCAATTCAAAAACCAAAACGTGAATGGTATCTGGCAGTATCCATCCTCTTATTGATTGTAGGGTCAGTGTTCATGTTTCCGCGGACGAATACGCAAGTTGGAGTCAACCCATTGGTTGCAGTTGCGGCGTCTGTGTTTGTGGCGGGTTTCTTATGGATCGCAATTCGCAAATCCATTGAAGCTGGTAATGCTCGGCCACTGCATGATCTCGAAGGATTAGTAGGGCAGGTTGGTGAGGCCCGAACTGTCATCCATGATGATGGGAGTGTACAGGTCGGGGGCGAATTATGGTCTGCTCGTAGTGAAAATTCCATCCCTGCCGGGAGTTCCATTCGGGTTGTGCGACGAGATGGTTTTGTTGTTATCGTTGAGAAAGTAAATCATGCCAATTCATAAAAAAGGAGAATGACATGGATCCATTGGGAGTAGGTAGTGGTCTTTGTTTTGTTGGTGCAGTCTTAGTCCTTGGCTTTGTCTTTTTAACGCAAGCGATTAAGATCGTTCCTGAATATCAGCGTCTGGTAGTATTTCGACTGGGTCGCAGCATTGGTCCGAAAGGCCCTGGTATCGTTTTGTTGATTCCGGTGATCGATCGTGCGGTAAAAGTGGATTTGCGCGAACAGGTACGAGAAGTGCCGCACCAAACTTCGATCACAAAAGATAACGCGCCGATTTCGATCGACTTCCTTTGGTATTACAAAGTGCTCGACCCGGCAGAATCTGTACTGCAAGTTGGAAACTTTGAATCGGCTGCAGCCGGTATCGCGGCTACCACTCTGCGCGCCGTTATCGGTGGAATCCCATTGGATGATGTGCTTTCTGAGCGTGAACATATTAACAATATGCTTCGCACTCGCTTAGATGAAGTCACTGAACGATGGGGTGTGAAAGTAACTAATGTGGAAATTCGCGAGATCATTCCGCCGCGTGAAGTTCAGGATGCAATGAACCGGCAAATGTCTGCCGAACGTATTC
Organism: Anaerolineales bacterium; assembly: GCA_036741855.1. GTDB lineage: Bacteria > Chloroflexota > Anaerolineae > Anaerolineales > Villigracilaceae > Defluviilinea. Next base: position 5,187 of record DAINRK010000011.1, on the reverse strand, counting down.
GCCGCGCTGTTGTGACAGAATCCACAGGTACCCGTGAAGCGGCTATCAATGTTGCCGAGGGTGAAAAGCAATCGAACATTTTGCGCGCGGAAGGATTGAAACAATCAGCGATTCTTGCAGCTGAAGGCGAGAAGTCCGCGCAACTTTTGCGTGCTGAAGGTTTTGCACAGGCCCTTGAGCAAATTTTCAATGCAGCTAAAAATGTCGACCAGAAGACGATGACCTTGCAATACTTTGAAACGCTTAAGGCGATTGGAGCCAGCCCATCCACGAAATACATTTTCCCGATGGAATTTACAAGCATGTTAGACAATTTCCTGGGCAAAAAGTAGAATAGTAGAAATTAGTCATAAGTAGAAAGTGGAAAGGTACCTTTCCACTTTCTACTTTTTTATTGATAGAATTCTCTCATAATGGAATTACAACCTGCAACTATCCGTGATCTCAGCGCGCTGCGCAAACTCGAAAAAGCATGCTTTGAAAAAGACGCTTGGCCGCTACTCGATCTAATCGCGGTGCTGACGTGGCCCGAAATAATTCGTATTAAGGCAATGGAGGATGGCAAGATGATTGGGTTTGTCGCAGGCGAGCCGCGTTCTTCTAAGAAGGAATTCTGGATTGCAACGATTGCCGTGGATCCACACTATCAGCGGCGCGGTATTGGCCGTACACTACTCCGCGCATGCGAAGAAAAGGCGAAACTTCCACGCCTGAAATTGACTGTTCGGATTTCCAACCAGGCGGCCATTGCCCTATATGAAGAGGAAGGCTATCGCACAATGGATATCTGGAAGGGTTACTATGTGGATGGCGAGGATGGAGTGGTAATGGGCAAGACAGTTTAGTGAAGATGCTGGACTTGTTTTGGGCGCTTCAAAAACGTGGGATATAATGACAATTGATGACCGATGAAATACTTCCTCCGCCCACATGGGTGGCGAATCAAAATTCTCTTATGCAAATGGTCGCGAAACTTTCCGCGCAGCCGCGTATTGCAGTTGATACAGAATCCAATAGTTTACATGCTTATCGTGAAAGAGTTTGCCTCATCCAATTTTCAGTACCCGTAATAGATTTTGTCGTTGATCCCTTTGTGCTCAAAGACCTGAGTCCCCTGGCTCCCATTTTTGCCGACCATAAAATCGAGAAAATATTTCACGCGGCCGAGTATGATCTGATCTGTCTGCGCCGCGACTTTGGATTTCAATTTGCCAACCTGTTCGATACAATGCAAGCGGCACGCATCCTCGGGTATTCTTTTGTCGGTTTGGATAGCATACTTCTGGAAAAATTTAATGTGAAGATAGACAAGCGGCATCAAAAAGCAAATTGGGGTGCCCGCCCATTGACATTTCAACAAATTGATTACGCGCGACAGGATACGCATTATCTTTTCCAATTGCGTGATCTACTCGAGAGCCAGTTGCGTGAGACGGAGCGCTGGGAAATTGCCAGGGATGATTTTGCCCTCGCCTGTCATATAGATCTTCCAAAAGAACGTGGGCCTGGCTCATCTTGGAGGCGCTTTGCGGCGCGCAAGGATGTTTCTCCTCGCGAGTTGACGATATTGTATGAATTATGTCACGCTCGTGACCAGATCGCCGAAAAGTTGAATCGCCCAACATTCAAAGTGATCGCCGATGATATTTTGCTTGAAATGTCACGCAAGATGCCTGCGAGTCATAATGCTCTTGTCGAAATTGGATTAAGTCCGAAACAAGTCCGTTTATGGGGAGGAGTGCTATTGGCCTCCATCGCGCGCGGAGCCGAAGCTCCGCTTGTGAAATGGGAACATGCACAACGTCCGAGTGATGCGATATTAAAGCGTTTGGATAAGCTCAAGACCTGGCGCAAGAATGTCGCGAAGAAAATGAGCGTCGAGTCGGATATCGTATTACCAAAACGTTATTTGAACAGTCTGGCTGAAAATCCACCTAAGAATCTTCACGAGTTGGAAACGCTGATGTCTGATTCGCCCTGGCGCTTCGGTCAATATGGTGGGCAAATTTTGAATCTTCTGGGAGTCTGAGATGCGGATCAATTTTCATGGGGCTGCTCATACGGTGACGGGGAGTCAGCATTTGCTGGAAATTAATGGGCATCGCCTCCTGCTGGACTGTGGGTTGTATCAGGGCCGACGGGCTGAATCTTATATCCGAAATTTGAACTTTGCTTATGATCCATCCAAAGTAGATGCCGTCGTTCTTTCCCACGCGCACATTGATCATTGTGGTAATTTGCCCAACCTTGTAAAGAATGGTTATGAAGGACCAATCTATGCGACCCGCGCCACCGCAGACCTCGCGGCCATCATGATGGCGGATTCGGGCCGCATTCAAGAATCGGATGCAGAATTTGTGAATAAGAAGCGGCTTGCCCGGAGAGAGGTGCCACTTGAGCCTCTTTACACAGAAGCCGATGCCGAGCGCGCGGCGCTGCTTTTCAATCCCGTAGAATACGATCAACCTTTTGTGCCGGTTCCTGGCGTAGTTGCGCGTTTTATCGAAGCGGGCCATATCCTTGGTGCTGGCGCGGTTTCATTAGAGATCGAAGAGTCCGGGCGAAAAACCCGTCTTTGGTTTTCTGGCGATATTGGACGTTATCAGCTTCCGTTGTTGCGCGATCCAATCCTGCCGGCTGAAGTTGATTATATGATCATGGAATGCACGTACGGTGATAAGCCGCACAATGATCCTCGCGCGGCCTTTGAGGAATTTAAACACATTGTTTCACGGACACTGAAGCGAGGCGGAAAGGTAATTATTCCTGCGTTCGCCGTGGGGAGGACTCAAGAGTTGATCTATCATCTGAATATGATGATGTTTGCAAACGATGTGCCTCCTGCACCGGTTTTCGTTGATAGCCCATTGGCGGTCAACGCTTCGCAGGTATTTAGAAAACACCCTGAATGTTTTGATGATGAGACGCGCTGGTTTGTTCAGCAGGCAAGTCACCCAGCTCTGGATTTTAAACTCCTCACGTATGTCCAATCCGTGGAAGAATCAAAGGCACTGAATTTGCGAAAAGATCCCATGATCATCATTTCTGCTTCGGGAATGGCTGAGACGGGCCGCATTCTACATCACCTTCGTAACAACATCGAGAATCCAAAAAATACAGTTTGTATCGTCTCCTGGCAGGCTCCGCATACGTTAGGTCGCCGCCTTGCCGATCGTGAGAAACAGATCAAGATTTTCGGCGAGCCTTATACTGTAATGGCAGAGGTCGCCACCATTGGCGGGTTGTCAGGCCATGCGGGGCAGGATCTATTGACCAGATATGCCATTAACGTCAAAGATTCAGTAAAGAAGATCTTCCTTGTACACGGCGAGGCGATGCCGGCCGCGGCACTGACGGAAAAGTTGATCGGATTAAATATGCGAGAAGTTTACTATCCTGAACTTCATTCAAGCGCGGAAATCTAGGATATAATTTCGCCCGCACAATTGGGAGAGGTGCCAGAGTGGTTGAATGGGACGGTCTCGAAAACCGTTGTGGTCCTCGTGGCCACCGAGGGTTCGAATCCCTCCCTCTCCGCTAGATTGCCAGGCGTAACGAATCATATGGGAATTCGTTTCGACAAGCATAGGCATGATTTGCAAGGAATTATTGCATACGGCGGGGGATATCCTACGCATACTCATAAGATCATGAAATCTTTCTCTGAAAAAATCGCCAAAATTGGCATTAATCCTTATACACATGTACCTGAAGCTGTCTTAGTTGGATTGTTTAAGCAGGCTGGTAAGATGAAGGGGCCAATTCCTGTTCGAGGCACAATCAATGGAAAACGATTTAAGCAAACACTTGTGAAATATCAAGGTGCGTGGCGATTGTACATCAATGGTGAGATGCGCCAGGCTGCCGGAGTCGATGTAGGAGATCAGGCTTATATCAAAATTGAATTTGATCCTGTTCCGCGAAAAGAGGAACTGCCTTCGAAACTCATCGATGCTTTATCAAGAAATAAGCTAGCCAAAACAGCATTTGAGAAGCTTGCCCCTTCACGCCAAAAAGAAATCATTCGATATCTCAATGGCATGAAGACAGAAACTTCTCTTGAACGGAATATTGAGAAAGTAATTCAACATTTATTGAGTAGGAAGACTGAAGGGTTGCATCACCTTTTGGAAGCGCGAGACTAATCTTAACAAGTTCTATGAAGGAGAAAGAAAATGAATAACAAATTTGTTGCCAAATCAGCAACTATTATTAATGCTCCCGCCTCAAAAGTGTGGGAGGCGCTTACAAAACCAGATTTGATAAAGCGGTACTTGTTTGGCACAGAAGTGACAACCGATTGGAAGGTGGGAAGTTCTATAACGTATAAAGGAGAGTGGGAAGGCAAAGCTTATGAAGACAAAGGCAAAATCATAAAATTCGATCCTGAAAGGTCTTTGGTTAGCACACACTGGTCACCACTATCCGGAGTTCCAGATCTTCCAGAAAACTATCATACAGTAACGTACCAATTGTCAGAAAAAGATGGTAAGACCGAGGTAACAATCATGCAGGACAATAATGCAACAGAAGACGAGAAGGCACACTCTGAACAAAACTGGAGCACGGTGCTTGATGGCCTGAAGAAACTGCTGGAGAGCTGAAAAGTACAGTACTACATAATGTTTGGTGGTAAGATTCGTGCGATGAGACTCAACCTTGCCCTTGCACAAATTGCAACCAAATTGGGGGATGTCGAATCCAATTTCGAAAAACATCTCGAATATATCAAGCGAGCCAAATCCCAGAAACTTGACCTCCTAGTATTTCCCGAACTATCTTTAACGGGATATGTGCTTCAGGATTTGGTAGCCACAGTCGCTCACCGTCCAACAGAAGATGATCCTGTTTTCAAGCATCTACTCAAGGCTAGCCGCGATCTGGACCTGGTAATTGGATTCGTCGACGAAGACGATCGCCATCGCTTTTTCATTGCCTCCGCCTATCTTTCAGGTGGACGCACTCTCCACGTCCATCACAAAGTGTATTTGCCTACGTATGGTTTGTTTGATGAGGGACGCTTCTTCGCCTGGGGTGATTCGATTCGTTCTTTCGATACGCGCTTTGGACGCGTTGGACTGCTAATCTGCGAGGACTTTTGGCATGCCTCACCTCCATATCTGCTCTGGCTTGATGGTGCCGATATTATGCTATTTTCATCTGCTTCCCCTGGCCGCGGCTTAAACG
>DAINRK010000010.1:8643-23203 GCA_036741855.1 Anaerolineales bacterium | reverse complement strand
GTATTGTTCTTCGAGCCCGACGGATGAATCCGGAAGCCAGTAATCAGGCTCGATCTCTTCGCCATCAGCATCGAGTAGTTCGAAGGGCAGCGTCGGTTGGCGGCGCTTCCGCCTGAGTTCATCATAGCAGGAATTGATCACAATGCGCGCCAGCCAGCTTCGCAGTGAACCTCCGCGAAACATGTTGATCTTTCGAAACGCTGAAATGAGTGCGTCCTGCAAAGCATCGGATGCCGCATCTTCATCGGCGAGGATCCGCAGCGCGATACTAAACAACAAATTCTGGTAACGCAGAATGAGCTGATTGAAAGCATCCAGGTCGCCGCGCTGTGCAGATTGTATTAGGAGATCTTCGTTCATAGCTGTGTCATCCAATCTTGTAAAACAGATAAAAAATGCAGATTAATGTGATGTACTGCTTTCCTATCCTATTTATACTCCCCGGGTGTTACAAGCTTGTCGCAGAGATGTCACAGTTTTGTAACCCCCTGTTACAAAAATTTAGTGGTTTTTTCTACCTTTTTACAGGCAATCGCACCGTAAATACTGTCCCACGTGGTTCACTCTGGTTGGAGCGAACATTAACTGCTCCCCCGTGCAATGCGATAATGCGGTTGACAAGCGCGAGCCCCAATCCGCTTCCCTCGGTACTGCGAGCATTGGAACCGCGATACAGTTCCTCAAATATTTTGGATTGATCCTCGGATGAAATCCCCGTGCCCGAATCCGCAACTTCGATGACGATGGCTTTGCCATCCTCCAGCGCGCGGACTTCAAGCGAATCATTCGCGGACGTGAACTTGAGCGCGTTTTCGACGAGGTTGTACACGGCCAAGACCAGAAGATCGCGATCGCCGGTCACCATTGGGAATGGCGATGGTACCTTACTGATGAACAAGTTGATATTCCGCCCTTCATATGCCGGCAGGGAACGCGCAGCTTCCACGACATCTTCGAGCAAATCAGGCACATCCACAGGCAATCGTTCTATGGAACGTTCTTCCAAGTCAGATAGTTTTCGCAGGTCGGTTAATAACCGGGTGAGTCGTTCCACGGCGCGGCCGGCATTTTCAGAGGCGCGCTGACGTTCTGTCGAATCACCCGACTCCTGTAAATTGACCAGCGCGGCTCGTAGACCCGTCAGCGGATTCTTGATCTCATGATCGAGCCTTCTCAAAAAGCGCTGGCGTCCCTGCTCAGATTCGCGCAAGGATTCTTCAATCAATTTGTTAGCTCGTCTTTCATTCCCAGCCACACCCACTAGAATTGCCAGCAAAAAAAGGGTAAAGAACAGGCCTCCCATAAAGGCCACCATGCCCACATCGATCTTGAAAAGAAGAATCGGCACAGGATTCCAAATCGACTGCGCCGCGAGCGAAGCCAGCACTCCGCCAACAAGTGGCAGGAAAATCAGTAGAAGGACGATCAAACGCTTAGTACGCATTAGGAAGATTGAATTCCAGCGATCTTGCTCCGCTTCATCACAGGCAAACGCATTGTGAACACGGTCCCGCGCGGATTTTCCTGACTACTGCGCACACTGATCTTCCCATCATGCAAGGAAACGATCCGATGCACCAAAGCCAATCCGAGCCCACTCCCAGCAGTACTGCGCGCGTTGGAGCCGCGATAAAGTTCTTCAAAAATTTTGGTAGCATCTTCAGGCGGAACTCCCACGCCTGAATCCGCAACTTCGATGAGGATGTTCTTTCCATCCTCTGCTGCACGGATTTCGACCGAATCGTTTGCAGAAGTAAACTTGAGCGCATTTTCGATGAGATTGTAAACAGCAAGAACAAGTAAATCGCGGTCACCCGTCACGAATGGGAATGGAGAAGGCACTTTGGGAATCAACAGGCTGACTTCTCGTCCTTCATAGGCAGGCAGGACATGTGCAGCGTCGACCGCATCCTGCAAGAGATCAGGTATATCCACAACAGATTGTTCAATGGGCCGGTCTCCGAGATCTGAAAGTTTTCTCAAGTCGGTGAGCAGACGCGTCAGGCGCTCCACCGCGCGGCTAGCATTTTCAGTTGCATGCTGACGCTCATCCTTTGCATGCGTTTCCTGCAAATTGACCAGTGCCGCGCGCAGACCCGTGAGCGGATTCTTGATTTCGTGATCGAGTCGTCGAAGAAAACTGCGACGACTCCTTTCTGCCTCACGCTGAGATTCGGTCAATAATATTTGAGTCTGCCTGGCGCTGCGTTGATCCCAAAAATAGAGGAGCACCAAAAAGGATGTAATCAAAAAGCCGAATACAAAAGCCACAAGTCGCGGCTCCCTGATCACTCCTCCAATCACGAACGCGGCAATTCTGATCTCTGCTGGAAATAGGAAGGACGAATTTGGTTGTAATAGCCGTTGTGCCAGCAATGATGAAAGCAGACCCACCAACAATGGTAATGAAAGCAGGAAGAGATACAACCGCCTCTTTCTGGACATTTGAATATCTTACCCCTCTCCAAGTACAGGTGCAATGAAGCGATAGCCCTCGCTTGGGATGGTTTCGATAAAGCGCGGTTCAGACGGATCATCATCGAGTGCCCGGCGCAGTTCAGCCATGCGAGTATCTACAGTACGAGTCCCTGCAGGATATTCCCATCCCCAAACCGCATCCAACAATCGTTCGCGGGTCACAGCCTCATCGGGATGAGTCATCAAGTATTCCAGCACAGATAATGCTTTTGGAGTCAGTTCCAGAGGCGCGCCTGATAAGGTCGCGCGGCGGGCGCGGCGATCCAATGACAGATCATGAGCGCTCAGCAGCCACGCGGCAGAAAGAGACCGCTGCCCGGGGCGTGCACGCCGCAAGACTGCACGAATACGTGCAAGCAATTCATGTGGATCGAAAGGCTTATTCAGGTAATCATCTGCACCCTCCTCAAGCGCAAGCGCGCGCTCTGATGCCTCTCCCACCTGAGTTAACAGGATCGTCGGAGTCCACACATTGGCACGGCGAAGCCGGCGCAGCACTTCGCGTCCATCCATGCGCGGCATAAGCACATCCAAAATGATCAACTCAGGATGGTGTGCCTGCGCTTTTTCCAGCGCGTTCATGCCATCTGACACAACCAGCACATGAAAGCCCGCACGCTCAAGAAAGGGCGCAAGACTGTTTGCAATGGTTGGATCATCATCGGCAAGGAGGAGTGTGGGTCGGTCGTGAGGCATCTTATTTAATCTGCGCTTCGACTTCGCCTATAGCTCCGCTCAGCGCGAAAGAATGTGGGAGAGAAAAGCCTGGTCACGCGGACCAGGCTTCTCGTCTGGAATGATGGGATTATCTTACGGAGTTGGTGTAGCGGTGGCTGTTGCAGTGGCAGCCGTTGTATTCGTCGCGGTCGGCGTTGCCGATGATGTTGATGTCGCAGAAGGAATGGCAGTCGTTGGCACCGCAGTTGTGGGTACCGGTCCCGACGCTCGATAAATATGTGGGCCAACCCATAATGCGCGATCACCTGCTGCTGTACCAGCTGCAAGTACTGTTAGGATGAATTTGACATCCTTGCCAGCCAGCGAGCTTAAGTCCACATCCACTGTGTAGAATAGGCCTTCATATCTCTCGCCGAAAGGACCCCAAAACGTCTTGATCGGGTCACTCCCAGTCTGATAATCAAGACGGAAGACCACATAACAATTGGTCGCACCGCCTTCGCAGTTAATCACGGAGCGGAAGCGATCGCCACTTTGCACCCTGAACGCCGGGAAGAAGCCTTGAATATAGCCGTTCTGAACGTTTTGCGGGAAGGTGAGGATGCCTGGCCGCGGATCTGTTGTTCCCGATTCAAGCTTTGAACTGCTCACTTTGAGTACAAAACCCTTGGCATCTCCATCAGAGCCCGGGCAGGGCAGCGCGCCCGCGCCACTGAACCATGACGCTGCACATGCATTGGATGCAAAATCATATGCCATGTTCGCGCCGGGTGTCACAGTTGGACCGCCAGGTGTGACAGTCGGAGTAGGCGTCTTTGTGGGACCACCGGGCGTAACCGTTGGACCGGACACTTTGATATCCACCCACCAGGGTCGGTTCGCCTGTATGCCAATCCCAAAGAGTGCACCGCTTGCATTCTTGAACATCCAGTAGCCGCGGTAGGAACCGGCTGCAGAGGGTGCAGTCATGTTGATCGAGATATCAACCGTCTGGCCGACAGGAACATCCTGAGTGAATGCCGCTGAGGAAGGCGCGCCCATTTGTTCGCCACTGGAGTACACGAGCTGGTATGACTTGCTCCACGCGCAGGTACCAACGTTCTTCAGACGCCATGTTTTGGTAAATGTTGCACCCGGATTCATCACAGTACCATCAGGAACGGTCACATCAGCAATGAATTGTGCCTTATCACAGGCAGAGGGTGGAACAGTTACAGGACCTGGTGTGATAGTTGGGCCGCCGGGTGTGATAGTCGCAGGAGCACCTCCCCTGCGAACAATTACCGGATTGCCCCATAGGGCGCGATCACCAATTGGCGAGCCCCAGGCGGACATATAGAGGATGAACTTAACAGACTGTCCTGCCAGCGGGCTTAAATCGAGATTTGCGCTGTAGGTCCATCCTTCAAATCGTTCACGGAAGGTCCAGAAGGTGCGGATTGTGGTTCCTACTTGATAATCAAGGCGGTAGGCAACATAACAGGAAGTTGCATCTGCCTGACAACCGACTGTCGTCTGGAAACGATCTCCGCTTTGAACGGAAAAGTCCGGGTAGACAGCCTGGATGAAGCCATTCGTAATTTGATGGGGAGAAAATAGCAAACCTGGTTGAGAAGCAACCACGCCGCTTTCAAATTTCGGCTGATCCAATTTCAGAGCGAACCCCTTGGCATCACCATCAGTGCCGGGGAAGGAAAGACCACCTGCACCACTGGACCAGGTTGCTGAGCCTGCATTGGCGGTGAAATCATAAGCAACACTCGTTGTAGGTGTACCAGTTACATTGATCTCGACCCACCAGGACCGGTTTGCATTTACACCAATGCCAAAGAGCACGCCTCCGGCATTCTTGAACTTCCAATAACCGATGTAGTGACCGGCATTGCTCGGTGCGGTCATATCCACAGTTAAGTCAACAGTCTGTCCAGGCGCAACACTGGAGGGGAAAGTGATCGAGGCAGGTGCCCCCATTTTCTCACCAGTGTCGAACACGAGTGAGTAGGATGTCGTCCATGTGCAGGTGCCGATGTTCTTCAACCTCCACGTCTTCTTGAACGTTGCACCAGGATCATATCGGGTGCCATCGGGCACGGTCACATCGGAAATGAACTGCGCCCGATCGCTGCATGTTTGGGCAGCAGAGACACTGGCGGGCATTGCTGCAGCAGGCACGAGCGATAACACCAGCGCGAACAACAGCATTATTGACGCAACTTTAACGCGCGTTTTCATAGGGACCTCCTCCATTTCTTCTCCATCCAACATTCTCCATCCAATTTCTTACAACGTATAGATAATTCGAAAAGTTCCAAATTGACTATACGCCTCTAGTATAACTTTTCTTTAAGGATTGTTCAATATCTCATTAATGACTCTTTTTTCCTTATAATCAGTATTATGGCGGCACGCACAATTCTTCACATCGACCTGGATGCCTTCTTTTGTGCAGTGGAGGAGACACTCAACTCCGAATTACGCGGCAAAGCCTTTGCTGTGGGAGGAAAACCAGATGAACGCGGCGTGGTCGCTTCCTGCTCTTACGCCGCGAGACGGATGGGAGTCAGAAGCGCGATGCCGATGTCGAGGGCGCTCAGACTCTGCCCAGGTCTGATCATCGTTTCGTCACATCACCGCCTCTATAGCGAAATCTCACGGCAGGTGATGGAGAGGTTCCATGACCTTACATCTCTGGTAGAACAAATCTCTATTGATGAGGCTTTCCTCGATATCAGTGACATTCGCGAAGATGCTCAAATCGTTGCGCGCAAATTACAGTCAAGGATTCGCGATGAATTGGGACTCCCCTGCTCGATTGGGATCGCGTCGAACAAACTCACGGCGAAGATCGCTACCGAAGTCGGAAAGGCGTTCGCATTAAAAGAGATCAAGGCTCAAGGCGAGGCAAAGCCTCCTAACGCGGTAACGGTTGTCCCCTTTGGAGAAGAGGCCGCGTTCTTAAGTCCACTGCCAGCGGATATGTTATGGGGCGTCGGTCCGAAAACATCCGCCCGATTAACGGAGCTGGGAATCCACACGATTGGAGATATTGCAAAGTGGCCTGAGAATGAATTGATCCGCTTGTTTGGCGAGAACGGTCGTGACCTTTCGCGTCATGCAAAAGGGATTGATAACCGTCCGATTGAAACGGAGCGTGAGACAAAATCGATCAGTCAGGAGATCACCTTTTCACGAGACGTGCGCGATGACAAGGTATTGGAGAAAACCATACGCGAGCAATCTGCAGAAGTGGCGCGTCAATTAAGGAAGAATGCATTGGCGGGCTCGACTATCAAACTTAAAATGCGCTGGCCTGATTTCACAACATTGACGCGGCAGACAACATTTAACCACCGAACCGACCAGGAAGATGAAATCGCAAAGGCTGCTCTAGACTTATTGAAATCAGTCCGCAAGCCGAATCAGGCTGTGCGCTTGATCGGAGTTGGCGTAAGCGGACTCGGTCAACCCATTCGCCAATTGGGATTGTGGGATATGGATCATGAAAAGTCGCGTAAGCTGCAGGAGGCCGTGGATGGATTGAGAGAGAAATATGGCGATGAAGTTATCCATCGAGGAGACCAGGAGTAAGGCAGAGAACATGGCAGTCAAAACAGAATCAATCTCGCTGAATACACGCGGAAATGCAGATATCCAGGATATTACAGATCAGATTACGAATGCCGTTTCAAAAAGCGGATTAACATCCGGAATAGCAACTATTTTTTGTCCATCCTCTACCAGCGCATTAACAACCATCGAATTTGAAGGCGGGGCTTTAAGTGACTTACGAAGACTTTTTGACGAAATAATTCCCGTTAACTTCGAGTACGCGCATAACGAACGCTGGCATGATGGGAACGGACACAGCCACGTCCGCGCGGCATTACTTGGACCATCGATTACTATTCCATTTGTGAGTGGGCAATTGACACTCGGCACATGGCAGCAGGTTATTTATGTGGATTTCGATAATCGCCCGCGTCAAAGAAAATTAATCGTACAGTTGATCGGAGAATAACCTTGCTTTGCTTCTACCATCCCGATAAACCCGCAGTTGGACTCTGCAAATATTGTCAGCGTGGACTCTGCTCTGATTGCGCCGCGCCCGCTGGTGATTCTTTGGCATGTAAAAATTTGCATGAAGAGCAAGTGCAAGCTATGGAACGACTCATGAAAAAGAACATTCTGCAATCCAATCGCGTTGGGTCAGACTATACACGAAATACAATCTTTTATGGCATTGTTGGGACATTGTTCACAGCCTTTGGCTTCTCTCAACTCCAATGGCTGGGATTGCAGGCTGTTGTGTATATGATGATCGGGCTGGCATTGCTCTACGCGGCAGTCGCAAATTATTTGGAGAGCAGGAAGTATAGATAAATCGGTGGTTGAGTAGCCCTGAGCGTTTGTAGCGAAGGGCGTATCGAAACCACATGTTCGCGAAAATACTCCTTGAAACAATATTACTTTGCTTATTAGTGGTTTCGATACGGGGCGGAGAAACATCGCCCCTACTCAACCACCGATTTTCATTTGCAACTTCATCCCCTCTCTTGCGTATGTCCTTCTAGAAATCATTGAAAGGAGTGCAACATGAATACCAATTACAAGCAACTGACTCGCAGTACGTCCAACCGCATGATCGCGGGCGTATGTGCTGGACTGGGCGAATACCTCGGCATTGACCCAACGATTATCCGTTTGCTGACCGTGCTGGCTTTCTTTACCGGATTCGGCGGGATTGCCATCGTTTATCTGGTCATGGCAATCGTTGTCCCTGAGCAGACAACTGTGCAAAATGGAGAATAAACAAAAGACCAGGTTGAGAAGCCTGGTCTTTTTCATACCAAACAAAGTGATTACCTCGCCAAAGAAATAAACACGTCCTCCAGCGTCGGCTCACCAATAACTATATCTCTCACATTCACATCCCTTGCTTTCAACACCTTCAACAATTCATCTTTCTTTTTTCCTTTTTCCGTGATCGTCCTCAAATGATCTCCTGCAAGTCCCACTCTTAACACACCCTCAATATCAGGTAAAACCGCCAGGCCATCCTGTAGTGGTTCAGCGAACACTTCCCACACGTCACCAGGGATGAGGTTCCTTTTCAAGTTCGAGGGGGTATCCATTGCCAGCAGTTTTCCATCGCGCATGATGCCAACGCGCTCACAGTATTCGGCTTCGTCCATGTAGTGGGTGGTCACAAGAATTGTCACGCCATTTTCAGCAAGTTCGTAGATCAGATCCCAGAACGCGCGACGCGCCGTCGGGTCTACGCCTGAGGTGGGTTCATCGAGGAATAATAATTTCGGTTCATGCACTAACGCAATGCCTAAAGCCAGTCTCTGACGCCAGCCAGCCGAAAGAGAACGTGTCAGGGTGGAGTCATGTCCACGAAGCCCGACCTGTTCAAGAGTCCGCTTTATGCGGGCTTTGTCTCGAATCCCGTATACGCCGCCGTAAAACGTTAAATTTTCCAGCACTGTCAAATCGTCATAAATCGCAAACTTCTGCGACATGTATCCCGCGCGCGCCCGCACCTCCTCGCTTTGTTTGAACGCATCGAATCCCAGCACAGTCGCTTTGCCATCGCTTGGCTCGAGCAGACCCAGCAACATGCGGATCGTTGTTGTTTTTCCCGATCCATTCGGACCTAGATAACCGACGACCTCGCCCGCGCCCACGTCAAAGCTGACATGGTCAACGGCAACGAATTCGCCAAAACGACGCGTGAGATTTTCGACTTTGATAACTGCTTCACTCATTGGACGACTCCGACAACGCGATGAAAACATCTTCGAGGACAGGCGGAATGACCCGCAACTCATCAATCTCACCGCCTACGCTTCTTATCTCAGACTTCAATCTGCTGAGGACGACCTGGGCCTTATTCTCTCCGACGCGTATGTGCAGCCGATCGCCAAAGGCTTGCACATCTTCCACATCTGAGTCAGCATGTGCAGTGTGACGAAGAATATGTAATGGCTTCCCGCGCAATTCAAGAATACGATGATTGAGCTGCGCACGCAGATTCGATGGGGTATCCTCCGCGATAATTTTTCCGCTCTTCATGAATCCGACTCGATGACAGCGTGAGGCTTCGTCCATGTAGGGAGTGGAGATTAATACAGCGACCTCTCCATCGCCCTTATCCTCCTTCTGGCCCGGGGAGTGGGATACAAGTTTTAATACCAACTGCCAGAAGTCTTGTCTGGTCACAGGGTCAACACCTGTAGTGGGTTCATCGAGTAACAATACACGAGGGCGCGTGACAAGCGCAGAGGCGAGCCCCAGTTTTTGTTTCATACCACCAGAGAGTTGCCCTGCGCGACGGTCAGTAAATTTTTCCAGCCCCACGAATTCAAGGATCTCCATGCAACGCGGCAGCCATTCATCTGATTTCAGCCCGCGCACTTCGGCAAAGAAGCGGATGTTTTCAAGAACGGTCAAATCCTCGTACATGGAAAATCGTTGCGAGAGATAACCAAACTGTGAACGCGCCTGTTCCGTTTGCCTGTCGATATCGAATCCACAGATGTCGACCTGACCCGAATCCGCTTTGAGGGCGCCGACGAGGAGCCGCATGGTCGTTGTCTTCCCTGCGCCATCCGCGCCGACAAGTCCATAGATCTCGCCTGCGCTAATCTCAAGGGAGACACCATCTACGGCATGAGTCTCGCCGAATGATTTTCTGAGGTTGGTTGCATTGACTAATAGTGTCATGTTAATTCTGTAGTGGGGACGGAGCATCGACAAGACGAAGGCCCCAAAGAATGAGCGCCATCGAAACGAAGAACGGCGGTGCAGCCGAATAGATGACAACCTTGATAATAGCCTCTTGAAAGGCACTCCCTTGCGCAGTTCCCGCCGCCAGCGGTATGGTCGTGTTGCCTGCTCCCCAGATAGCAGCCATTACAAAGGGAATCAAAGTGGCAAAGCTCGAATAAAGGAACGTCCAGAACGCGATCTGTGACGCTGTAGCACGAAGATTGAGCCTGGGCCATAACAGCCCCAGCACCAATGTTATGATGCCCTGCAAAGCGCTCAGCGTATGCACGGACCGTCCCAGAGATGGTGCGGGAAGGGAATGAATCACAAAGCCTTCCAATCCCGAAAACACGAAAAGAGCAATGCCAATCTGGAGCATACGGTGACCCTGACGTGACAACATGTTCGACGAGTTCATATCTGTGCACCTTTCTGCCCGATAACGCATGGGCGACCCAACTCATGTTGGGCGGTGGGAGGAGCGAGATGATCCTTCAACAAGCTCAGAACATCTCCTCACCCCTACACATGATTGTTATTTGAATACCACATCCGCAGGCATGCCAATCTTTAACTTGCCTTCGCTATCGGTTACTTTCAACTTGATGGCATAGACTGTTGAACTGCGTCCTTGCACAGTTTGGACGTTGCGTGGTGTGAACTCAGCCTGATCTGCAATATGAACAACTTCAGCATTGAAGGTTTCTCCAGAGAAAGAGTCAACCGTGACTGTGGCTTTTTGTCCGAGCGAGATTTTGCCGTATTGGTCCTCAGGGACATATACAGTGATGGTCAATTCGTTTAGGTTTGCCATGTTCAACGCGACAGCGCCAGGCTGGACGAATTCGCCCGGCTCCACATTACGGGTGAGGATGGTGCCATCCATAGGGGCGTAGATCATAAGTTTGGTCATTTGAGTATCGATCAGAGCAAGGTTGGCTTGTGCCTGACCAATAGCGGTTTTGGCCTGGGCCACAGCAGACTGAGCCTGTTCCAGAACTTTCTGCGCGGCGGTCACCGATGAGGAAGATTCGCCGATCTGTAGTGAAAGGACAAAATCCAGGGCGGTGTAGTAACGTTCCTGCGCAACACTTACATCGGCACGAGCTTGTAAAACATCCTTTGCGCCATCCGTTGTAGAAGCATCATCATAAGCACGCTGTGCCTCGTCAAGTTTTGATTTGGCGTCATCGTAATTCTGTTTGGCAGAGTCGCGTAGATCCTGTCCAACTTTGCTGACAAAAAGATCACCTCTGGCAACCTTTATCAGCTGCGGACGAGACAAATCTTCGCTGGTGAGTCCGTTTTGAATCCTGTCATAAATGTCCTTGGCTACCTGATAAGTCGCGCGAGCAGAAGCCAGATCTGTTTCTGCTTTAACAAAGTCCGCACTTCCGGCGCTCCCCAGGACAGAAGCCAGGTTGCTTTCCGCAGCCTCCCAGGCAGCTTTCGCCGAATTAACTTCAGTTTGCGCCGCACTTATCTGCTCGGTTTGACTGTAATACCATAGTGGAAGTTCGAAGGCACTGGGTTCATCCCGGTACCAATCCACAGTACGGACAGTATCGGACTGAAGCACTGCATTGTCGAATGCCAGATCATGCTGCACTTGAGCTGAAGCAAGAGCAGCTTCGGTAGTATTCACGGCTGAACTGGCAGAATCGAGTTGGGCGGAGGCGACAGCGCGTTGGGCAGTCAGCAGGCTATCGTCGAGGGAAAGAAGCGGATCACCCGTTTTCACAGATTGACCTTCTACGACGAGCACTTCCTTCACTTTGCCAGCCATCTCTGGCGAGATGTTGACAGTCACTGATTCGATTGTGCCAGAGGCCTTGAGTTGCCCATTATCGGCCTTAGTATTTCCAATCGTGAAATAGAGGATGGCAGCGATGACAATCAACACAACAACGATACGAACAGGAAGAGGGGGAAGTTTGTGATTCATATTGAACTCCTAATCAAGGCGTTTTCTAAATCTCAACGCGGCGGCAGTCATGATGATGACGCCGAACAACGTGAGTGAAATGATTTCAGTTTGAAGCGCGGCAAAGCCAACGCCCTTCAGTAATAGCGAACGAACAATCACGAGGTAGTATCGAAGTGGAATGGCATATGAAACGATTTGCAGAAATCTCGGCATAGCTTCCAAAGGAAAGAGAAAACCAGAGATAAACACACCCGGCAAAATGGTGACGAAGACTGTGAGCAACGCTTCCTGTTGCGTGTTGGCAATCGTGGAGGCAAACAAGCCTATGCCAAGACTCGAAAGCAGAAGCAAGCCGGCTGTCCCAACAACGAGGAAGAGATTGCTCCGTATGGGGACGCCAAACCAATAGTGACCTATGATAAGTACTTCAGCCAAATCAAAAAAACCGAGGATGACATACGGCATAACCTTGCCCACGATTAATTCCCAAGAGCGAATTGGTGTGACAATCAGCTGTTCGATGGTGCCGCGCTCTCGTTCGCGGACAACCGCAGTTGCCGTAAGCATCGCCATAATGGCATATAACACCATACCAATTACGCCTGGAATCATGAAGTAGGCAGATTGAAGGTCGGGGTTGTACCAAACTTGTGTGCGAACATCCAACGGCGGCTGGACTGCAGTAACACGCCCCTGACGGGCAGCTTGTTCAGTGAGCACTTTGATGGAATGAGACTGCCCTATAAGTTGTGCGGCAGAAAGCGCGGTCGAGCCCACTGTGGCATCCGAGCCATCGAGAATCATCGAGATTTGCGCGTTACCTTCGATAAGTTTACGAGAATAATCCGGCGGAATAACCAGCGCGCCGCGCACATCCCCCTGCTCAATGAAGATTTGAATATCTTCTTCCGAATGTGCTTCGTAGGCAAATGTGAAATAATCTGCTGCCCGGAAGGCATCCAGCAACGCACGCGATTCGGGCGAGCGGCTTTGGTCCCAGACGGCAATCGGGACATTTTTCACGTTCGTCGTCGCTGCGTAACCAAGCAGGAATAATTGGATGATTGGCATCACCAAAATTAATGCCAGCGTGCGCGGGTCACGAAAGATTTGGATAAATTCCTTGCGGATGATGGATAGTAAACGTGAGTTCATGCAGTCTCCTTTAATATGCCGTGCAGATAAATACCCACATAGGCATCGGATACATTTTTCGGCATCAGTTTGCTGATCACTGAATTTGAAATCACCATTTCGGTTAGGAGAAACGAAATAACTAAGCCGATGAAAGAACGCAACAGGACAGCCGGGTTGGTCACGCGCAAATCCTTCCTGCCCTTAATCACCCGCTCGAAAATCGGCAAAATCTTGGGTGCAATTTCGCGCAACATGACTGCGCCATGTTTCCCTTTGAATTCAACCAGTTCAATGAGCATCAGGTTAACAAATTCGGGACGCTTCCCCAATTCAGAAATGATGATTTGAAATGCTTTTTTGAAAAAATCTTCGAGTGTTTCTCCTTCAGAGGCGATGATGGCTGGCAAAATGACCCGGTAGGGGTGCTTGTCAATGATGATGCCTTCAAAGATCTCTTCCTTGCTAGAAAAATGATTGTAGATTCCGCCCAAGGCCATTCCCACCCGATCTTTAATCTGGCGCATGGACGTGGCATGGTAACCCTGTTCCATAAACAACTCCAGCGCGGCATCCTCGATAGCCAGCCGCGTGACTTCCCCTTTTGTGGGTTTTTCTTTTTTCACCATTCTGTTCTTCCAATCAAATTACGGTTTCGTAACACACTTTGTAGCTGAGATTTTGAACTGCTTTTATACAAGTCTGCAAAGATAAAGTTGACGACTAGCGGAGGCAGATGGGCCAGGAGACCGATAAGGTCCCATTTCCACAGGTCACTTTGCTGGTTGGAACCAAGCCATAACACGATACCCACGACAAACATTAGTAGATAAGCCTGGAACAAGCCTACAGCAGCGAACTGCTGTTCATGCCATAAGGTATAGAGGCCCTTCCCTAACAACCACCCAGCCATAGTGTTGATAGTAGCCCCGATTGTCAGAACAAACAGGAACGAAGCATGGATGCGCAGGATGCGTCGTCGGGTCAGATCGGGTTGGGAGATTGTTGAATTCATGAGAAACTCTTTTGACTTCGAAAACATGAATTAGCTGGTTACCTTGTAGCGAAGGCGCAATATTGCCAGAATTACTGCAGAGAAAAAGGGCAGATATACTGCACTTAACCAAATGGGAAACACTCGGGTAAATTCCGTCGAATGTGTAAAGTAGGTGGCAATATGAACCGGAATACTGACAGTAATGTAAATCACGATAAACCGAATAAACGCCTTATGACCCTTACTGCGGAATTCCATTTGATTCCAACTCATTATTCCTGCGATGCCCGCCAGAGTCATAGGGATAGCAAATAACTGGTCGAATAGAGGCGTCAAAATATATTGGATCAAAATTGTGTCACCGACAAATAGACGGGTCAGATGCAGGTAAAAGCCAATGGCAATCACGAGCACTCCAAGCTGGCGAAAGTAGAAGCCTTCACGCTTCATGGCTTGAAGCCAGTCCGCTGATTTAGGTGGTTGAACGATAGATAAATTCATCGGGTACTCCTTATAGATAAAAAATGAACGAACGTTCGTTTTTATTTTATACATTTCCAAAATTTTGTCAAGCC